>NZ_DGTE01000029.1:0-20274 GCF_002393675.1 Streptococcus sp. UBA4344 | reverse complement strand
TCTTAATCCTTCAATAGTTGATTCTCCCATTGAATCTAAATGATCCAGAATAAAGACCATCTCGGGATTAGTCCCTTCTGCATGAGGAATATGTCTAGCATAATAGATGAAGTAAGTGGATAAATTATGGTGGATATAAATAGCTCCAATTCCTAAAAGGATGATAGCAGTAGCTAATATGGTAATCCCAACTTTTATCATGGTTTTTGTTCTCTTTATCATGTTATCTCCTACGTTTTTTACTTGATTTTTTCTTTGGGGTAACCGCTTTTTTGACAGTTCTGACCACCTTTTTTATAACAGGTGCTGCTCGCTTAATGACCTTTTTCACTGGCTGAACAACACGTCTCACCACCCTTTTGACTGGTTGCACAACCTTCTTCACAACTTTTTTAACAGGTTGGCTTATTTTTTTGACCACTTTCTTGACAGGCTGAGGAGTTACTTTCTTCACCATCGCAACAGCCTTTTTAGCAGTAGTCGTTACCTTTTTGACCACTTTTTTCACTGCTTTAGGAACTGTTTTGGTCACAAAAGTCTTGGTTGCCTTAACGACTTTAGCAGTTGTTTTCTTAACAGTCTGTACGACAGGTTTAATAACTTTGTTATTGATTTTTTGAACGGTCTTGGCAATTGGTTTAACCACCTTTTTCTCAACTGTTTTAGCAACGGCAGCGCTCGCTGTTTTGAGTGGATGTTTACGGAACTTATCAAGATTACCATCATAAAGTACAGTATCCACTTGATGAATATGGTTATCAATATTTTTATGTTTCTTTTTCCATACAGAATAACCCAACAATCCAAAACCTCCGATTGTTAGAAAACTAGCGACAATTTCCATAAAGGATGCTAATTGGGCTTCACCTTTATCTTTACCTTGATTCATGCCATAAACTTCTAAAAAGAGGTCTTTCCGTTTTTTATCTAGATTTTCTTGACTATAGTAAGTAAGGATACGCTCATCTAGCGGTAAGTTTTTATACTTCGGGTGTCTGGCGAGGATAATCGCATCCATATCGGTATAGATATCAGACTCTGGCATGGTCGTAAATATATCTCCAAGTAACGAATTCTGCTCAAGAATAATGTTTCGCTGATAATGACTATTGATGGAGCTACTTAATGGCTGACTGTTTTTGAAAAACGCTAAGAGAGCAGAGCGAGAAGCTATATGCTTTATTAAGTTATCAGCGACTTTTTGATTCTCCAAAGAAGCAAGTGTTGTCATGATATGGGCAAAGTCAATTTTACCATTAGCATGATTCTTTTTTACTGTAGTTTTTATATTTTCTGGGACACTAAATATTGCCCCCTTAAAAGTACTGTAAAGGTTCTGAAGAGAATCATCGCTATATGAAGGAGATGCCAAGGTTAAGGCAATATCCCTATTAATTTTATTGTAATCATTGCCATATTTTTTCTTAGCTTTTTGTCCAATGTCCTGGATAAAACTTATTAAATCTGTCTGTTGTGGACCATTTTTAGCGGTATCTATAATCCCCGTATTTTCTCCAAACCAGTCTTTCTTCTGAGAAGTTTGGGATTTCTTTTGAGTTTTGGCCACTGGTCTATCTGTAGTCGTTGACGGTTGTGCTGGCGTAACCGTTGTAGTTGGCAGTGTTACCGTATAGGTTGGGGTGGCTGTTCTGGTAATGACCTGTCCACGTCCAAAGTTTGGTCTTGCATAGGTGTAAACGATTGGGATGACATTGTTACTTTGTGTCTGGTAAGTTGGTGTCACAGTAGTTTTCTGAGAGACCGTTTGAGGCGTCGACTTAGGCACATTCGTTTGTTTTTGAGTCTCAGCTGGCTTAGGAACAACTTTGTTACGGTGATACAAAATAATCGGTGTGAGAATGGCATGCGGCTGTTCCACCTTTTTAGGAGCTACTGGTTTTGCCATAAAGGCTGGAGCTGTCGGTGGCGTTGGAGGATTTAAAATCCCACCTTTGACCTTAACATCTGAGTTGAAAGCAAACCAATCCGCAAAGCCGTGAGAATTCCCAAACTGAAAACGAATCCGTTCGGTTGATTTCCCAACAATAGCACCAATATAGGCATCAGGACTCGTATCACTATCCCAACTGTCTGATAGGGATTCTTGACTAACATCGCTGTAGTTAAGAGCATAGTTATCTTGAACAGTAATCGTTGATCCATTGATAGGAATGAAGCGCCCGCTATAATTCCCAACGAATTCACCTTCACCATTTCGTGAGTTGATACTAGCAAAACTGGTTAAGGCGTAATTCGCTTCTGTTGGGATAATTTCTTTTCCATTAGCATCAAAGAACTGTACTGTCATCTCCATTTCAAAGGAACTTTGAGTGACACCATCCTTGTTATAGATATGTGTGTAAGACGTAACAGTAGGGTCAGCAATGGCCTGAAAAATCACCTTACCAGAATAATGGGTTGTATCAATGAGGCGATAAGTATAACGAACTTGCTTTAATTGATAGCCCGAGAAGCTAGAGTGCTCGAGACCAGAATAATCTACCACAACGGTATCGCCAATATCCATTAGGGCTGTATTCCATCTTCCTACGGTAGTAACCGTTTGTCCTGGGGGATAAGCAGTGACAGTTCCAGGATCCATCCAGCTGTGGCTATCCTTAACGACGATTTCTAGAATGTCATCAGGGATAATGTTACCTGTAAAGGTTTGAGTAGCATTTGGCTCGGAACGAAAAATGAGGTTTTGAGCCAAAACTTCAGGAAGGTACCCCGTTTTATTAGTATTTCCTAAAGCGGTATTATAGTCTTCATCATAGCGAGCCTTAGCTAGATTATACGTTTTTTGATCAACGTTATATTGTTGGACCTTCTTTTCATACTCCTGATACTTAACTAGTTCATTTTGATAAACCTGCTCTTGCTTTTGGTAGTTTTGATAATCTTGCTCAGCCTTTTGATAAGTGGCTTTAGCCTCTTGATAATCCTTTGTGACCTCTTTAACCATTTCTGTTTGCTCAGCATAGTTAGCCTGAGCTTCTTGTGTATTCTCAAAGGTCTCCGTTTCGGTTTCAACAGCAGTTATTCCCTCAGTTGTTGCTTCAGAGATAGCTTGGTTTAGTTGAGTATCATCAGTGTAGTTTGTTGTGACTTCAGTTGACGTTGATGATTATGAAGCTACAACAGCCTCTGTAGAAGCTGTTGCTGCGACACCCTTTACTTGTGGTGTCAGTAACACTAAACTGCTGAATAAGGCAATTCCTAAAGCTTGGTAATGTTTACTTTTCATAAGTCTCCCTTCTAAATTTTTTGTATTATACCATGAATTAAAGAAATCTTAAAGTAATCTTAACTCAAAAATTATATAACTTTTTGAATAAGGAATTGAGTTGTCCCTATAGAGCACGATTTTTGATTATTCCTTACGATAAACTTATCAACTAGTAAAGGAGACATTCTATGACCGAAAAATATGGCGTGCCTCGTGATATTCGGGCACGAATTAAAATTATTGGCTTATTCATTGTTGATTTTATCTTTATTGGAGGTTCAGCGGTTGCTGCTATAACCTTTGGGATGCGACTATTTCCTACGAATCAGTGGCCTCAAATGATTGCCTTTATTTTACTGACGCCACTCATGTGTTTATATCTGGTCTTACCAACCAACGGTGGCAAGAAAAATTGGCACAGCATGGTGCTCTTCTTTAGACGCCGTCGGAAACGCTATACCAGTATTAACTATCAGAGGGGAGGGAAATAACCGTGGCGATTAGACAAGTAACTTCTTCAGAAGACGTTAAGCGCCCTTTAGGACGATTTCAACCAAGCAAACACCAAACACAAGATTATTATGACCTGCATTCTGCTGTTGAATTACTTGATGTTAAAAATATCATCAATAATCATAAGGCTTACATCGAATTGGTTGATTACGGCTACCTGCAGTTGATGGAGATTTCTGGTAAAGACCTGGGGTCTCTCTCCTATAACGAGGTTAACCGTACGTTAGATAACTTCGAGAAATGGATTACCGATTTTAATACCAACGTTCAAATTGAGGTGACGACCTTACCAACAGATACAACCACTCAGATTGCGGACTTACGGCATCATTTGAGCTTGGTGCATCAAGAAAAAGCAAAACTTTCTCCAACGTCTCGCCGTTATGGTCAACTGGAGGACCGAGAACAATTGCTTCATAACAATATGCAGGTCGAAGAGTCTATTCAACAAGAAATTTACAATACCGAGTTTATCTTATGGCTGTTTGCCCCAAGCACATTTGAAATGGATGAGCTGGTTCGCAAAGCTAAAATTTATGGGAATAATGACTTTGTTCCACAGGACATTAGTGTTGCTAAAAAAGAACAAATCATCAAACAGTACAACAACATGAATGAAAAGGTATAGAGAGGAGAACTTGATGTCAACATTATCCCAAAAATGCCAACGTCAACTAAAAGCAGCGGGATACGATTTAGCTTTTTTAAGTCGTGTTCAACCCCAAGGCAATATTGATTTCAGACATGATCGCTATTGGGGCAGTGGAGACGGTTATCATACGGCTCTCTTGTTTTATGAGTACCCGTCAGAAGAATTGGACCGTTTTGTGCTGTCAGAATTGTTACTCATTCCAGGGACCCGAGCCTTTTTAGCTTGGTATCGGGAGAGTAATAAAGAACTAAAACAAGAGATTAAGGAGTCTATTGAGGAAAAATCCACTCGTATCACAGGAAATAGTAAGGTAACAGATAACCAACAAGAGCTGGATGAAATCAAAGACCTTCAGGAATTGGACCGTGATATTCGCAAGAAGAACATTGCCATGTTAGGCATGTATGTTCGGGTCTATGTCTCTGCCTCAACAAAAGAGGAACTCTTTCGTAAGGTAGATGACATTAAAAGTGAAGCGATTGATGTTATTACTCGAAAAACTATGTGACAGCAACACCTTACATCATTGGCAATAACATCAAATTGTTTGGCAACCATGTCTCTGATACCGCTAACAATTCTTAGCTGTTATGGAAGAAGATCCTGCTTATCTTGGAACGATCTTCTATAAAGAACTATTGGCTAAGAGTCTTGTTTATGACCAAAGTGTTTTTGAACAGTAGCAGCAGATGACTCCAAAAGCACAAGAAAAACACCAGAATTTTTACGACAACATCACATATGTCTATCAGCATATCTTAGATGTTTTAGAAGGAGATAATCATTAATGACTGAAAATCGTTTTGCTCAGCTGAGGGATGCTTTTGAGGAAGGGCCTAAAAAGGAGCGATCTGTCGCTAGATCCCGCAAAGGGGCGGCTCAATCAGCGCCAAAAGGTTATGCTAAAAAAGGACGTTACCCCTTTGCCTTGCATGAGGACGTCCGTTATGAGAAATTGGAAGATTTAGTTGCGTATCATGGCGCTAAATCGGCTTCTGATTACCTGGAAAGCTTGATTATTAAAGAGTGGGAGAAGATGCAACGTAAATTAAAAAAATAACTTCTTGATTAAGGAGAAAGGATAAAAGCTATGATTACTTTTGTTTCATTAAAAAACTCGTTCAAACCTTTTGGTGGCTCATTGTAGCGATAGCCTTTTATGTCTTCTATAAGACAATTGGATTAAGCATGGCTTTCCTTCTGGTTATTGGTTTATTAGCTCTTTATTTTGCCCCATTCTTGTTTCTTCCAATTGTGTTAATTGCCATTGGTGTTCATTTAACAGGTGATTTTTCCTTTATTGCGGATAGCTTGTGGGGGGATTTATTCTGATTCCTATTGGAGCGGT
The DNA here is from genome assembly GCF_002393675.1 of Streptococcus sp. UBA4344. Lineage (NCBI taxonomy): Bacteria > Bacillati > Bacillota > Bacilli > Lactobacillales > Streptococcaceae > Streptococcus > Streptococcus sp. UBA4344. The sequence continues at coordinate 14,532 of NZ_DGTE01000029.1, read as the reverse complement.
AATCGGTGACAAAATTGTAACTAGTTTTAGAAGAAAATCGAATAAAAGGTGATCTAACAGAGCGTCACCAAAATGAGATGATAAAGTCTTTACTGGCTTCTTGATGAAAGCCACAAAAGCAAGCGAGCACAAAAGTAAGGCTTAATTGTAGAATCAAGAGTTAGCAAAACTAAAAGAAGACTAGCACTAAAATTGACCTTTTTAGGCTAGTCTTTTGTTATATGTTATAATTGAGTAAATTAAAATAATAAGTTGAGGTTGAATATGTTCGTTTTACTATTGCTAGTCATCAGCTTAGTCTTTTGTATCGTTTACTTCAGAAAAAAATCTATCTGGCTACTATGCTTTAATTTGATTTCTATTTCACTAACGTTTTCCTATAAGCTGACTAAAATGGGACTAGCTAGCCAGAATCTAGCTTTACGAATTGATTATGACCATTATCTCTTTTCTCTATCGCTAATTGCATTTCTCTTGGGAATTGTTGTTAATATCCTCTATATCTATGAAGACACTTGGTTAGAAAAGTTAGTTCTAGGATTTGGCTTAGTTGTTATTTCAAGTTCTATCTTTGTAGCCTTCTCATTTTACTATGCTTTTGGAGCTATTAGTGAATATGAAACTGTTAAAGAAAATGGTAAGACTTATGTTTTAGCGGGAGAAAGTTTGGGTCTTCATCATTACTTTCGTCATAAGTATGAAGTGGTATCTAAATATCTCCGCTATGCTAAACCGATTGATTATGATATTGATCATCTTAGTGAACGAGTTTACGATGGTAAATCTTATGAGGAGTACTTTGATATTAAATAAGGATTATTTGATACGGTAGTACAATCATCATTTTATGACTATAATCCTAAAGAAAACTCTTTAGGATTAAGCCCCTCAGTGTGAAGTCATAGTGTATTTGTCATTTTGAATTAATTCTTAGAAATTTTGGCATAGCAATATTCCCAAAAGTTTTTCGTTTTTTAGAAAAATGTTTGAGGAAAACTATTTAGAGTAGACTTTTTTTCTTTAATTTGAAGGTACGCAGAGATGCGTGCCTTTTTAGATAAAAATAAAAAGTGGCTACAAATCTGCAGTTGCTTTATGGAAGATTTTCTTTAGTAAACAAAGAAAAAGAGTTAGTTTTAGGGGAACTATAGTATAACATGTCATGTTTTTTAGCAAAGAATTTTCTTTTTATTTTTTTTAAATCCTACCAGAAAAGCAGATTGATTAAAAAATGGGGAACGGCTTTATACAATAACATCAGATTATTGAAAAGAAAGTGATGATGTGATAAGTTTTGATGAACGAAAAATAAAGGAAGAACTATTTATTCAAAACAGCAAGGAATTTCATCGTTTTGTTGAGCACTATGACAGTCAGATGGTTCCTGTCATGAAAGCTAATGACTATACATGTATTCATTCAATGGAACGCACAGTTGCCTTTACTTTTGGAGAGTTTACCTTCAGACGTCGGCGCTGGAAAAAGGGAAATAAATGGGTGGTTCCCGTTGATGATAAACTGGGCTTAGCAAAGAACGTTAGGTTTTCTTTAGCCTTGATGTACCAAATAGCTAGATTAGCGACAATGATGCCATACAATAAAGTACTACAAGTGATTGAGATGACTTATCATATTACCATTACAAAACCAACAGTTGTTAAGGCGGTGAAGTTATGTGAGACACTTTTAGAAGAGCGAAAAGCCTATCGCTTTTTCGAGGAGGAGTTACAACCTGAGAAGAAGAAAGCTAATATCATCTATATTGAGGGAGATGGTGTCATGGTAAAGGCTCGTAAACAAGGTGATGATAATCGACGTTTTGATTTGTCACATTTTATTGTACATACAGGTAGCCAGAAAGTGAGCCAACAGCGATCAAAGCTTATTGATAAGAAAGAATTTATTAGCATGAATAATCGTCTTGCTAGAAGTCAAGTCATTGATTATTTATATAATACCTTTGAGATAACTGAAGAAACGATTTTGATTACTAATTCAGATGGCGGACACGGCTATACACCGTATGTGTTTAAAGAAATAGCGAAAGCTTTAAATATCAAGCGACACGAACATTTTTGGGATTCTTATCATGTTGACCAATTGATTAAAAGTTATTTTAAGCCTTATTCGGGACAGCTTATTGAAGAAGCTTTACAAGCATTTATCAGCACAGCAAAAGTCAACTGCAGTCGGTTTTTGATACAATAGAGAGTATTTTAACAACAACTGAAGAAGAGGTTATCTTTGAGAATACAAAGCAACGGATTTTACAAAATTTTAGATATACAAAACCTGCTAGTTTACGAGGGCTTCAAAAAGTAAGCCTTGCTGTGATGGAAACGCAACACCGTAAAGTCACTTATCGGATGAAGCGACGTGGGATGTACTGGAGTGATTGGGGTGCTGAAACAATGAGCCAAATGATTCTGTTAATGTATGAAGGACAGTTGCAAGAGGTTTTCTTTGGAGATTGGAGACAAGAATATAAGAAAATTACCGATTTGGACCATCTAACCGCCGCAACCATAAGACAGCAGATGAATTATACTGAAGAAAAAGACTACCACATACAAGTTCAAAGAAAAGCGTGCAAAATAGTGCTGAATTATGCTATAATGAAAAGTGATATACAAAGAGGAGATAAGTATGGAATTAGTACGTGAAAAAGAATTTGTCAACCAATACCATTATGATGCAAGAAATCTCGAATGGGAAAAAGAAAATGGTACACCGAAGACTAATTTTGAAGTCACATTTCAATTAGTGAAAAAAGACACAGACAGCAACCAAACAACAATTGTTTCTGTTTTACAATTTATGGTCGTAAAACAAGAGTTTGTTATCAGCGGAGTTGTCTCACAAATGGTTCACATTCAAAATCGTATTGTTAATGAACCTAGTGAATTCACTAAGGACGAAGTTGAATATTTGGCAGCACCGTTATTGGATATCGTGCAACGCCTAACATACGAAGTAACCGAAATTGCCCTCGATCGTCCAGGGGTTAAATTGGAGTTTAGAAATTAATGAAATTAGCAGTTATAACAGATACAACCGCAGTTTTGTCAGATGACCTTAAGGCAAAAGAGAATCTTTTTGTCTTAGATATCCCAATCATGATTGGTGGGATTTCTTACGTTGAAGGGAAAGATTTAAGCTTAGATGATTTCTATAGAAAAATGGCTATGTCACCAACCCTTCCTAAAACAAGCCAACCAAGTCTAGCTAAATTAGATGAAATTTTGACTAAACTTTCAACTGAAGGCTATACTCACGTTGTTGGATTGTTCTTGTCATCAGGCATCTCAGGATTTTGGCAGAATATCCAATTCTTGATTGACGATTATCCTGAATTAACGATTGCATTTCCAGATAGTAAAATCACATCAGCACCATTAGGTAGCATGGTTAAAAACACACTTAATTGGGCTGAAAATGGTATTTCATTTGATGAGATTTTAGCTAAATTGCAACAACAAATTGATGGAACAAGTGCTTTTATCATGGTGGATGACTTGAACCACTTGGTAAAAGGTGGTCGTTTGTCAAACGGTTCTGCTTTGATTGGTAATTTGCTTAGCATTAAACCAATTCTTTACTTTAATGATCAAGGTGTTATTGAAGTTTATGAAAAAGTACGAACTGAGAAAAAAGCCATTAAACGTCTTGTCGATGTGTTATCAGATGTGACAAAAGATGGGGAGTACGAAGTCTTCATCATTCACTCTCGTGCTGAAGAAAAAGCACAACACTTCTATCAAGCTTTGGCTGAAAGCGGTGAAACGAAGAATCTTGAAATTGTAACATTTGATGGCGTAATTGCTACTCATTTGGGGGAAGGCGCAGTTGCATTTGGTTTCACACCAATTGTCTAAGTCTTAGAGAGGAAAAGGAAAAGACATGAGTATTAAAGTTATCGTAGCAGGTTTTAAAGGAAGAATGGGTTCAGCAGCAGTAAACATGGTTAAGGGAGATGATGAATTAACCTTAGCAGCTTTGCTTGATCCATTTGCCACAGAAAAAGAAGTTGATGGCGTTCCAGTCTTTACTGATAAATCACAATTAGTTGGGTTTGATGCTGACGTATGGGTTGACTTTACAATGCCAGCTGTTGCTTATGAAAACACTCGTTTTGCTTTGGAAAATGGTTTTGCTCCAGTTATTGGAACAACAGGATTTACTGAAGATGAAATTGCTGAACTTATCACTCTTTCTGAAAGCAAAAAAATTGGTGGCCTCATTGCCCCTAACTTTGCTATCGGAGCTATTTTGCTCATGGAATTTGCCGCTAAAGCTGCCAAATACTTTCCGGACCTTGAAATTATTGAACTACATCATGATAAGAAGAAAGATGCTCCTTCAGGAACAGCTGTGAAAACAGCTGAATTGATTCGCGAAGTGCGTCAAGCTAAAAAACAAGGGGCACCTGATGAAGTTGAAACACTTAAGGGGGCGCGTGGTGCTGATTTTGATGGCATGCGCATCCACAGTGTTCGTTTACCTGGCTTGGTTGCTCACCAAGAAGTCATTTTTGGAGCACAAGGTGAAGGTTTGACACTTCGTCATGATTCATATGATCGTATTTCATTTATGAGTGGCGTTAATATTGGAATTAAAGCAGTTGTGAAACAAGATAAACTTGTTTATGGTTTGGAAAAATTACTATGAAATTAAACAATCTGCCTTCTGAATTTCAGAAGGCTTTACCAATTTTAAAAAAAATTCGTGAAGCAGGCTATGAAGCTTACTTTGTTGGTGGGAGTGTTCGTGATGTTTTGTTGAACCGTCCCATTCACGATGTTGATATTGCAACAAGTTCTTATCCAGAAGAGACAAAGAGCATTTTTCATCGTACTGTTGATATAGGTATTGAGCATGGAACGGTGCTTGTCTTAGAAGAAGGCGGAGAGTATGAAATTACGACTTTCCGTACAGAAGATGTTTACGTGGATTATCGCAGACCAAGTAGTGTATCATTTGTTCGCTCACTTGAAGAAGATTTGAAGCGTCGTGACTTCACGGTAAATGCTTTTGCACTTGATGAAACAGGTTTAATTATTGATAAATTTAATGGCTTATCTGACTTGAAAGCCAAGTTGTTGCGTGCCGTTGGTAATCCAGCAGAGCGTTTTAATGAAGATGCTCTTCGCATTATGCGAGGTTTCCGTTTTTCAGCTAGTCTTGATTTTGATATTGAACCTGAAACTTTTGCTGCCATGGCAGCACATGCCCCCTTACTTGAAAAGATTTCGGTAGAGCGCTCTTTTATTGAATTTGATAAATTATTGATGGCTCCTTTCTGGCGTAAGGGAATTAAAGCTATGATTGCAAGCGAAGCCCAAAAATATCTTCCGCATCTTGAGAACGCTCATGACAACTTGCAACAATTTTTAGATGATTTAGCTTGTGATTATCATTTTAAAAGCTCTGAGCAAGCTTGGGCAGCTTTGTTATTAGCATTAGATGTTAAAGATGTTCGTGCCTTTTTGAGAGCTTGGAAGACATCAAGTCAATTCCAAAAAGATGTTGAAAAAATTGTCTCAATTTATCGTTTCCGTTTAACAAATGAGCTTGATAAGATGGAAATGTATTGCTATGGTCGTAATCTGATTGAGCAAGCTGAAGATCTTCGTTCTGGTTTTGGTTTGGCAGTTGATTTTGATATCATTGACCGTTTGGATAAAGAATTGACGATTCATGATAAACATGAAATCGTGGTTAATGGTGGTATTTTAATTAAAGAATTACAATACAAGCCAGGCCCTGAACTTGGTCAAATTTTAAAAGAAATCGAAAAACAAGTTGTACTTGGTAAGCTTGCCAATGATAAAGAAGCTATTTTTGAATTTATTAGAAAGGAAAGTAAATGAGTGATTTTATCGTAGAACACTTAACGAAATCTGTTGGTGACAAGACAGTATTTCGTGATATTTCCTTTATTATTCATGATTTTGACCGCATTGGGATTATCGGGGTTAACGGAACTGGTAAGACAACCCTTTTAGATGTTATTTCGGGACGTCTTGGTTTTGATGGTGATGTGTCGCCATTTTCAGCTAAGAATGGATATAAAATTGCCTACTTAACGCAAGAACCAGAATTTGATGATGACAAGACGATTTTAGATACTGTTTTGTCTTCTGATTTGCGTGAGATGACTTTAATCAAAACTTATGAAACATTGATGGCTAATTATGATGAGGCTAATCAAGATAAGCTTGAAAAAGTCATGGCCGAAATGGATTCACTTGATGCTTGGGCAATTGAGAGTGAAGTCAAGACTGTTTTAACGAAGTTGGGCTTGGAAGACTTGTCACAAAAAGTTGGCGATTTGTCAGGTGGACTTCGTCGTCGTGTTCAGTTAGCCCAAGTCTTGTTGAATGATGCTGACTTGTTATTACTTGACGAACCAACCAACCATTTGGATATTGATACCATTGCTTGGTTGACGAATTTCTTGAAAACATCTAAGAAAACCGTTCTTTTTATCACCCACGACCGATATTTCTTGGATAATGTGGCAACACGTATCTTTGAGTTGGCTAATAGTCAATTGACAGAATACCAAGGAAATTATCAGGATTATGTGCGTTTGCGTGCAGAGCAAGATGAGCGTGATGCGGCTACGCTTCATAAAAAGAAACAACTTTATAAGCAAGAGTTGGCTTGGATGCGTACGCAACCACAAGCGCGTGCGACAAAACAACAAGCGCGTATCAATCGTTTCAATGATTTGAAAGCTGATTTGTCAGGAGCAACACAATCATCTGAGCTTGAAATCAATTTTGAAACAAGCCGTATTGGTAAAAAAGTTATCAATTTTGAAGATGTTTCTTTTGCTTATACTGATAAACAAATTTTGACTGACTTTAACCTTTTGGTGCAAAATAAAGACCGCATTGGTATCGTTGGTGACAATGGTGTCGGAAAATCAACGCTTCTTAATTTGATTAATGGTGATTTGCAACCAACAAGCGGAAAACTTGAAATTGGTGAGACTGTTCGTATTGGTTACTTTTCACAGTTGCCAAAAGACATGGACGAAGACAAACGTGTCATCAATTATTTGCAAGAAGTAGCAGATGAAGTGAAGACAAGTGTCGGAACAACAAGTGTGACGGATTTGTTAGAACAATTCCTTTTCCCACGTTCGACTCATGGAACATTGATTTCAAAACTATCAGGTGGTGAGAAAAAACGTCTTTACCTTTTGAAGATTTTGATTGAAAAACCAAATGTTCTTCTTCTAGACGAACCAACAAACGATCTTGATATTGCAACTTTGACAGTGCTTGAAAGTTTCTTACAAACATTTTCTGGTCCTGTAATTACCGTTAGTCACGACCGTTATTTCCTTGATAAAGTAGCCAATAAAATTTTGGCATTTGAAAATGGTCATGTGAGAGAATTCTTCGGTAACTATACAGATTATCTTGATGAAAAAGCATTTGAAGAAAATGCTGCTGTGCAAGTCAAGAAAGAAGCGCAACAAAAGACTGAAAAAGAAAAAACTAAGCAAAAACGCATGTCTTACTTTGAAAAACAAGAATGGGAAGTCATCGAAGATGAGATTGCCAAACTTGAAGAAGACATCGAATCTATTGAAGCTCAAATGCAAGAAAATGCCAGTGATTATGGCAAACTAGCTGAACTTCAACGTTCATTGGATGAGACAAATGAAACTCTCCTTGAAAAATACGAAAGATATGAATACCTAAGTGACTTAGCTGAATAAGCAAGGTCACTTCTTTCATATAAAAAAACATATAGAAAGGGAAGACTATGAAACTAATTTGGACTTATTTGAAAAGATATCCCAAATGGCTAGTACTCGATGTTATTGGGGCATTGACTTTCGTTGTGGTAAACCTGGGTCTGCCGACGGCTCTTGCTCGAATGATTGACCAGGGGGTTACAGTAGGAAATAAGGAAAAAGTATATTTCTGGGCAATTGCAATGCTTGTTGTCATTGTTTTAGGGACAATCGGTCGTGTTGTCCTTGCCTATGCAGCTGGGAAAATTACGACGAACATGATTAAGGACATGCGTAACGATATGTATGATAAGTTACAGCAATATTCACATCAAGAATATGAACAAATTGGTGTGTCTTCCTTAGTCACTCGTATGACAAGTGATGCCTTTATTTTGATGCAATTTGCTGAGCAAACACTGCGAATGGGTGTCATTACGCCTTTGATGATGATATCTAGTGTGGTTATGATTTTGGTGACAAGCCCATCCCTTGCTTGGATTGTAGCTATTGCTATTCCATTTTTGGTCTTGGTTGTCTATTATGTGGCGACACGAACTCGTCCATTATCTGAAAATCAACAAGCTACTCTTGATAAAATCAACCAGTACGTTCGTGAGAATCTGACTGGCTTACGTGTTATTCGTGCCTTTGCTAGAGAAGATTTCCAAGAAGAACGTTTTGGTCGTAAAAATGATGAGTACAAGGATTTGTCAAGTCGCTTGTTTATCTTAACTGGTTTGACAGAGCCTTTATTCGTTCTAATCATTATTTCAATGATTGTAGCTATTGTTTGGTTTGCTTTGAATCCACTTTCTCATGGGGATTTGCAAATTGGTAATTTGGTAGCTTTTATTGAATATAGCTTCCACGCACTCTTTTCATTCTTATTGTTTGCTAATTTCTTTACCATGTATCCACGTATGGTGGTTTCAAGTGAACGTATTTCAGAAGTGATGGCTATGCCAATTTCAATTGATCCAAATGAGGATGGTGTGACTGAAACAGCTACAAAAGGCTATTTGGAATTTAATAATGTTACTTTTGCTTATCCTGGTGAAACTGAAAGTCCTGTTTTAAAAGATATTTCCTTTAAGGCTAAACCTGGTGAAACCATTGCCTTCATCGGTTCAACTGGGTCTGGTAAGTCATCACTCGTAAACTTAATTCCACGTTTTTATGATGTAACACTGGGTAAAATTTTGGTTGATGGTGTTGATGTTCGAGATTATCAACTAAAAGCTCTTCGTCAAAAAATTGGTTTCATTCCGCAAAAAGCTTTGCTATTTACTGGAACAATCGAAGAAAATTTGAAATACGGTAAGACAGATGCAACTAAGGAAGAGTTGCAAGAAGCAGCAGATATTGCTCAGGCTAAGGAATTTATCGAAAGTCGTGATGACCGCTATCAAACACATTTGGCTGAAGGCGGAAGTAATTTGTCTGGTGGGCAAAAGCAACGTTTGTCAATTGCGCGTGCAGTGGTTAAGAAACCTGATATCTACATTTTTGATGATTCTTTCTCAGCGCTTGATTATAAGACAGATGCTCAATTACGTGCACGCTTGAAAGCCGTGACACAAGAAGCAACGGTTTTGATTGTGGCTCAACGTGTTGGGACGATTATGGATGCTGATCAGATTATTGTGCTTGATAAAGGTGAAATCGTTGGACGCGGAACGCATGAGGAATTGATGCAATCAAATGACATTTATCGTGAAATTGCCAATTCACAACTAAACAAAGCCCAAGAGATGAAAGGAGAATAAGAATGTCAAAACGAAATGTTTTTCTACGTTTATGGGATTATCTCCGACAATATAAAGGAGCGCTTTTCTTAGCGATTTTCCTAAAAATTTTTAGTAGTGTTATGAGTGTCCTTGAACCATTCGTATTAGGACTTGCTATCACAGAATTGACGTCAAATCTTTTAGATATGGCTCGTGGTGTAGCTGGTGCTCATATTAATGTTTCATACATTGCTATTATTTTGGTGCTTTATTTTGTGCGTGGAATGGGCTATGAGTTGAGTAGTTATGGTTCAAACTTCTTCATCACAAAAGCGGTACAAAAGACTATTCATGATTTGCGTCGTGATTTGAGTGAAAAGATTAATAAGATTCCAGTTTCTTATTTTGATAGTCAACAATTTGGTAATGTTTTGGGACGTTTTACGTCAGATGTGGAAACAGTATCAAATGCTCTTCAACAAAGTTTCCTTCGAATCATTGAAGCATTCACAACGATTACTTTAGTTATCTGCATGGTGCTTTATCTTAATTGGCGCTTGGCTTTGGTAGTGATTGCGATTATTCCATTGACCTATTTTAGTGCCAAATTTATTCTTGGTAAATCACAGCCATATTTCAAAAAACAAGCAGATGCGCTTGGTGATATGAATGGTTTTGTTCAAGAAAATTTAACAGGATTTAACGTTATTAAGCTTTATGGACGTGAAGAAATTTCAAGTGAAGAATTTCGTGACATCACTCAGAATTTACAAGAAGTAGGGTTTAAAGCGAGCTTTATTTCTGGGATTATGATGCCAGTTCTTAGCGCTATCTCAGATATGGCATACTTGATTATTGCTGTTTTGGGGGCGTTGCAAGTTCTAGCAGGTCAATTGACTGTTGGTAATATGCAAGCTTTTGTACAATACGTATGGCAAGTCAGCCAGCCAGTTCAAACCATCACTCAATTGGCTAGTGTTCTCCAAAGTGCTAAATCATCACTAGATCGTATTTTTGAAGTGCTTGATGAACCAGATGAAGTTTCTGAAGTGACAGAACACTTAGACCATGATTTAACGGGACAAGTTAGCTTTGAAAATGTATCTTTCCAATATTCAGCTGATAAACCATTAATTCGCAACTTTAATTTGGAGGTTAAGCCGGGTGAAATGGTTGCAATCGTTGGACCAACTGGTGCTGGTAAGACAACATTGATTAACCTTTTGATGCGATTCTATGATGTGACTGATGGTTCGATTAAGATTGATGGACATGATATCCGTAACTTGTCCCGTCAAGAATACCGTAAACAATTTGGAATGGTTTTACAAGATGCTTGGCTTTATGAAGCAAGTATCAAAGAAAATCTTCGTTTTGGTAATCTAAAAGCTAGTGATGATGAGATTGTAGCAGCAGCCAAATCTGCTAACGTTGATCATTTTATTCGTACGCTTCCAGGTGGTTACAATATGGAAATGAACCAAGAATCAAGTAACGTTTCACTTGGTCAAAAACAATTGTTAACCATTGCGCGTGCCTTGCTTGCAGACCCTAAAATCTTGATCCTTGATGAAGCAACTTCATCTGTAGATACGCGTCTTGAGTTATTGATTCAAAAAGCTATGGAAAAATTGATGGAAGGTCGCACAAGTTTTGTTATTGCTCACCGTCTATCAACTATTCAAGATGCTGATAAGATTCTTGTCCTTAATAACGGTCAAATTGTTGAACAAGGTAACCATGAAAGTCTTTTAGAGGCTAAAGGTTTCTATTACGACCTATACAACAGTCAATTTGCTAAAAATAATTAGGCATTGAATATCTTTCATAAAGATGATATGATTATTAAGTAATAATAACGATGTTTGGGAAAAGCCATCGCTAAAAAAAACCAGCCTAATGACTGAAATTAGCGCCCCTGTGGATTCCCATAGGGGCTTTTTCTTTGCCCAGATATCTTAGAAAAGAGATATTGAAATGAAACGTCAATCAGCACTTGTCGTCTTTAGTGGGGGACAAGATTCGACAACCTGCCTATTTTGGGCTTTAAAACACTATGACCATGTTGAAACTGTTACTTTTAATTATGGTCAACGTCATAGTTTAGAAATTGAAGTGGCAAAAAAGATTGCTAAAGAACAAGGAGTCAAAAATCACTTGTTAGACATGTCTTTGCTTGGACAGTTAACAGAAAATGCTCTAACTCGTGACATTGAGATTGAAAAACCTGATGATGATTTGCCAAATACTTTTGTTGATGGGCGCAATCATTTGTTCTTATCATTTGCTGCGGTGCTAGCAAAACGTCTTGGTATTACAGATATTATTACTGGGGTGTGTGAAACAGACTTCTCAGGTTATCCTGATTGTCGTGACGCTTTTGTCAAATCATTAAATGTCACTTTAAATCTTGCTATGAATTACAATTTTGTGATTCATACACCATTGATGTGGCTTGATAAGTCTGAAACTTGGGAGTTGGCCGATCAACTTGGAAAATTTGATTATGTTCGTGAAAATACTTTGACTTGCTATAATGGCATTAAAGGCAGCGGTTGTGGAGAGTGTCCTGCTTGTAAACTTCGTCAAGCTGGTCTGGAAAAATATTTAGCTAGAAGAGGGAAATAATGTTTTCGGTACCAAAAGAACTAAAAAAACCAACAGGTGAGTCTTTGGTTTATTGTCATCGTCGTGTCATGGTTTCAAAGGAATTTACTTTTGATGCTGCTCATCATTTGTTTAATTATGATGGTAAATGTAAGGCACTTCATGGTCACACCTATCGTTTGCAGATTGCTGTTTCTGGCATGCTTGATGATCGCGCAATGGCAGTTGATTTTGGAGATATTAAAGAGATTTATAAAAATCATTTAGAACCACATTTGGATCATCGTTACCTTAATGAAAGTTTACCTTATATGAATACAACAGCTGAAAATATGGTTTATTGGATTTTTAAGCAAGTGGCACAGCATTTACCAAAAGAACGTGAGATAAGAATTGAATATGTGCGCTTGTATGAAACACCAACGTCATTTGCGGAGTTCAGAAGGGAGTGGGAGTAAATGACTAAAAGGCAATTGAAGTTGCCAATTCTTGAAATTTTCGGACCAACTTTTCAAGGAGAAGGACGTGCCATTGGTCAAAAGACTATGTTCGTTAGAACTGGTGGTTGCGATTATCATTGTGCTTGGTGTGATTCGGCCTTTACTTGGGATGGTTCAGAAAAAGCTAAGCCCATGACAGCTGATGAAGTGATTGAGCAGCTTGATCGATTGGGAGATTATGATTATGTAACTTTGTCCGGAGGTAATCCTTGTCTTTTAGGTGCAAATATGGCTGATTTGGTTGCTAAGTTAAAGGCGCGTGGTGTCACTTTAGCCATTGAAACGCAAGGTTCACGTTGGCAAATATGGTTAAAAGATATTGATCAGGTGACGCTTAGTCCTAAACCACCATCAAGTCAGATGACTGTCAATTTTGAGACTTTAGATTTTATCGTGTCACAATTGGATAAAAATCAAGTTACTTTTAAAATTCCAGTTTTTGACGCTGCTGATTTGGCTTTTGCTAAGATGATTCAAAAACGCTATCAGCCAGACGTTTTGTATTTGTCAGCTGGAAATCCTGAACCACATGTTAGTGGAAATATTGCAGAGCATCAGCTTGATCGCTTGCGCCAACTTTGGGAGACAGTTGCAGCAGATCCTGAATGGAAGAGTGTTCGCGTATTACCACAACTACACACGCTTTTATATGATAATAAACGTGGCGTTTAATAGGAGATTTAATAAATAGAAGCGCTGCTTGATTGTATGCGCTAGTTTTGGGAGAAATGCTATAACCGATTAAAGTGACAAATCATGGGTGTTTTGTCACAATTACACATATAATTTGATAAGCAAAAATGGAATTAAAAAAGGAGATTTAAATGACACGAACAGATGAAATGAAAGATTTAACCCTTTTGGGGAATCAAAATACGAAATATAAATATGACTATGACCCAAGCATTCTGGAATCATTTGATAATCGTCATGTCGATAATGACTACTTTATCAAATTCAATTGTCCAGAATTCACATCACTTTGTCCGATTACTGGGCAACCTGATTTTGCGACAATCTATCTTTCTTACATTCCAGATAAACTTTGCGTTGAATCAAAATCGCTAAAACTGTATCTTTTTAGTTATCGAAACCATGGCGATTTCCATGAGAATTGTATCAATACGATTGGTAAGGATTTGATTGCGCTTTTGCAACCACGTTATCTAGAAGTTTGGGGTAAGTTTACGCCACGTGGTGGTTTGTCGATTGACCCTTATTTCAATTATGGAAAACCAGGAACAAAATATGAGAAAATGGCTGATTACCGTCTGATGAATCATGATTTGTATCCTGAAACCATTGATAATCGTTAAAAATAAAAAGCCTTTGGATATTTCCGAAGGCTTTATTGATTATATTTTAAATGAAAAAGTAATTCCAGAAACACCTATTGCCATGAGAAGAAGACCAGCAAGTCTACCAATAAAAATGGCTGATAGGGTTGGATTGAATAGAAGGAACAAACCTAGAAGGATGGCAATAACAGCCGATGATAGGAAACGGTTGGCATCATAAAAACCAGCTTTTCGCATTTGGAATCCACCAATCAAGCGTAAGAAACCACTGATTAAAATCCAATAAGCTGCAATGGTCATAACGGCGTTTGATAGCGACATGGCTGAGCTAGATAACAAGATAATCCCAAAGACAATGGATAAGATACCTTGTAGTAAGTACCAAAGAGAACGGTTGACGCTACTTGAATACATGAAAAGACTTGTGAAACCAGATAGAAAAATAATAATAGCGATAATCCAACCAATCATAGCGGTTGTTGTGAATGGATGAATAAAGAGGAAAAGTCCAATAAGCAGGGCAATAATCCCTGACCAAAGTGATAAACGTTTCATAATGATACCTCCTATATTGTCACCCTTATCATATCATATTTTATAGAAAAAAGATTGTTAAAACATGCATTAAATAAGGTCTTGAAACG
>NZ_DGTE01000047.1:0-53177 GCF_002393675.1 Streptococcus sp. UBA4344 | reverse complement strand
GTAGAGTGCTCGCACGGCTTCTTTTTCATGTTCTGTTTGTGTAACGAACATGACTGAGACTTCACTTGAACCTTGCGAAATCATTTCCAAGTTGATGTGTTTATCTGATAGGGCTTTAGTTGCTGTCGCTGTTACCCCAATATGATTCTTCATGTCTTCACCGACAATCATAATGATTGAAAGGTTGTGTTCGATGTCTACTTCATCAACACCAAGCTCTCTTGTAAGATATGAAATGATTTCTTGTTCTTTAATAGGGGTTAGTTCTCGTTCACGAACAATAACTGACATGTCGTCGATACCTGTAGGCATGTGTTCCCAACGGATATTTAAATCTTCGAGAATTTGAAGAACTTTACGACCGAATCCGACTTCACGGTTCATAAGGTATTTAGACATGTTAATACTTGCAAATTCATCGTCTGCTGCAATACCAATGACTGGGACTGTAGGTCCACTGTGTTTTAGGGTGATACGTGTACCTGGGTGTTCTGGGTTATTTGTGTTTTTGATAACGAGAGGAATTTTACCACGGTAAGCAGGAATAAGTGCTTCATCGTGTAGAACAGAAAATCCAGCGTAAGCAAGTTCACGCATTTCACGGTATGTTAATTCTTGGATTGTGTGTGGTTTGTGAACAACACCTGGGTGAGCTGCAAAGATACCGTCAACATCAGTAAAGTTTTCGTATAAATCTGCTTTCACACCAGCTGCAACGATTGATCCCGAAATATCAGAACCTCCGCGAGAGAATGTACAGATTTGATTGTCAACAGTTACACCAAAGAATCCAGGGATAACAAGAATTTCTTCAGAATCGCGCAATTCTTCAAGTTTATCATAACTTGATGGAAGAATTCGTGCATTTCCAGGTTCGCTTGAAACAATAATACCAGCTTCTTTAGGGTGAACGTAACGAGCATTGAGTCCATTTTTACGGAAAAATTCTGCTACGAGTTTAGCGTTATTATCCTCACCAGCTGCTAGGAATGTATCATACAAGAATTCATTGCATTCGATAGGAAGTGTCGCAAGATTTGTAATCGCGCCTGCAATTTTGCTCATGACTGATGAACTAAGTTCAAGTTCATCAGCAATAGCTTGGTAACGGTTAATAATCCATTCTTGTGCAGCAGTGACGTCATCACCTGAGGTGTAGTTCTTGTAATACTTAATAAGAGCATCGGTAACTTTAGTATCTTCTGAGTTACGTTTTCCGGGTGCTGATACAACAACAAAACGTCGTTCGTTATCAGATTTCACAATATTCAAAACTTTTTTCAGTTGTTCAGCCGAAGCCAGTGAACTACCACCAAATTTGATTACTTTCATGACCTTCTCCAAAATTCTAAAATTTGTATACAATTATAGCAAAATTCTGAAAACTTGTCAGTAGTTTTTCAAATAAAAAGATAGTATAATAGAGGAATGGAAAAATTTAAAGCAATTATTTTTGATATGGATGGTGTTTTATTTGATACTGAAACCTTTTATTATCGTCGCCGTGAAAAGTTTTTGGCTGAAAAGGGGATTAGTATAAAGCATCTTCCGCCTAGTTTTTTTATTGGTGGCAATATGAAGCAAATTTGGCCTGATATTTTACGAGATGATTTTGATAAGTGGGATACTGATCAGCTTCAAAAAGAGTACTCTATTTACAAAAAAATTCATCCACTTCCTTATAAAGATTTAATTTTTGAAGATACTTTTGAAGTGATTAAAGGTCTTTTTGATAAAGGGTACCATTTGGGGCTTGCTTCTAGCTCAACTAAGCATGATATTTTGAAGGCACTTGATGAAACAGGGTTAAGAGAGTATTTTTCAGTGATTTTATCAGGTGAGGAATTCGAAAAAGGAAAACCACATCCTGCCATTTATCAAGAAGCAAGACGTCAACTTGGCTTTAATGATGAAGAAACTCTTGTTATTGAAGATAGTGAAAAAGGTATTCAAGCTGGTGTTTCTGCTAATTTACCCGTTTGGGCTATTGAAGATACCTTGTTTGATATGAACCAGAGTAAAGCCACTCGATTAGTGAAAAACTTGACTCAAGTTATTGAAGATTTGTCAAAAAAATAGTAAAAAAGTAGGTTCAAGCCTACTTTTTTTGAATAATAGTTTGATATAAAAAATATTAAAAACTCAAACTAAATTATCAAAAATGCGATTTTTTCTTGATTTATCAATGATTATTATGCTAAAATAGCTTTTGCTAAATAGTTTAATTATCAAACTATTTTTATCACATCTGATGGAGGTAGGTAGATGTCTTTCGATAATGTGATTTATGAAAAGGGAGAAGTTGCAACTTTAACCTTGAATCGCCCAGATATTTCGAATGGTTTCAATATTCCAACTTGTCAAGAGATTCTTGAAGTTATGGAACTTGTAAAAGCAGATAACTCTGTGAAGATTTTGGTCATTAAAGCAGTTGGTAAAGTTTTTTCAATTGGTGGTGACTTAGCAGAAATGCAACGTGCGGTTGAATCTGACAATGTAGAATCTCTTGTTGAAATTGCTAGTTTGGTTAATAAAATTTCTTTTGCAATGAAGAAATTGCCTAAACCAGTCATTATGAGTGTTGATGGTGCGGTTGCAGGTGCGGCTGCTAACATGGCTGTTGCAGCAGATTTTGTAGTGGCAAGTGAAAAAGCTAAATTTATTCAAGCGTTTGTTGGTGTTGGTCTTGCTCCTGATGCTGGTGGTCTTTTCTTGATGAGTCGAGCTATTGGAACAACACGTGCTGTTCAGTTAGCAATGACTGGTGAGGGCTTAAATGCTGAAAAAGCTCTTGATTATGGAATTGTTTACCGCCTTTGTGAGTCTGAGAAGCTTGAACGAACTACGAATCAGTTAACGAAACGTTTACTCCGTGGCTCTATCAATTCTTATCGAGCAATTAAAGAAATGTCTTGGAAAGCCCAATTTGAAGGTTGGGAAGATTATGCGAAACTTGAATTGCAGCTTCAAGAAGAATTAGCGTTTAAGGAAGATTTCAAAGAAGGTGTTCGTGCTTTTGCTGAAAAACGCCGCCCGAAATTTTCTGGAAAATAGTGTAAATAATTGTTTGATTTTCAAATTATTTTTTCAGTTTGAGCCGAAATACCTTGCAAAATATTTTGATGTTTGATATACTTTGATTGTCAAAGTTTATTTAGGAGGTGAAATCTTGGATTATAATAGAATTAATGAATATCTGGTTGATATTTTTAATCGTGTTCAGGTTATTGAAGAGA
This sequence comes from Streptococcus sp. UBA4344, assembly GCF_002393675.1. Lineage (NCBI taxonomy): Bacteria > Bacillati > Bacillota > Bacilli > Lactobacillales > Streptococcaceae > Streptococcus > Streptococcus sp. UBA4344. The sequence goes on along the minus strand of NZ_DGTE01000047.1, from coordinate 49,941 downwards.
CTAGTTTGCGAACAAGTCAATTCAACGATGTTTCATTAAAGGAAATGCATACCATTGAGATTATTGGTAAGAATTCTAATGTGACTCCAAGTGATATTGCACGTGAGTTGATGTTGACCCTCGGTACAATAACCACTAGTTTAAATAAGCTTGAGGCAAAAGGTTATATTGAAAGACGACGCTCAAAATTAGACCGTCGTGTGGTTCATTTAACTTTGACAAAAAAAGGAAGATTATTAGATAGGCTTCATCATAAATTCCATAAGAATATGGTTTCTCATATTGCTGAGGATATGAATGAAGAAGAACTAGAAGCTCTTTTGAGAGGGCTTAAAAATCTTCATAAGTTTCTTGAGGAGTTAATGTAATAATGGTATTTGCAAGAATTGCTCAGGCAGCAGCCTATGCCCCTGAACAAGTGATTACAAACGATGATTTGTCTGAAATCATGGACACTAGCGATGAATGGATTTCATCACGTACTGGAATTAGAAGACGACACATCACTCGAACTGAAACAACTAGTGATTTAGGGACGCAAGTTGCCAAGCAACTAATTTCAAAAGCTGGTTTGTCAGCTGAGGATATTGATTTCATCATTGTTGCAACAATTACCCCTGATAGTCTTATGCCATCAACAGCGGCTCGTGTTCAAGCCAATGTTGGTGCCGTTAATGCCTTTGCGATGGATATGACAGCAGCATGTAGTGGATTTGTATTTGCACTTGCGACTGCTGATAAATTTATTCAATCAGGTATGTATAAACGAGGAATCGTTATTGGTGCTGAAACATTGTCAAAAACGCTAGATTGGTCAGATCGAAGCACTTCTGTTTTATTCGGTGATGGCGCTGGTGGTGTCTTACTTGAAGCATCAGATACAAAACATTTCCTAGCGGAATCTTTGAACACTGATGGTAGCCGTGGCCTTAGCTTAACTTCAGGAAAAGTTGGCTTATCTTCACCATTTTCTGAAAAAAAAGAGGATGATAAATTCTTGAAAATGGATGGCCGAGCTATTTTTGATTTTGCAATCAGAGATGTGGCTAAGAATATCAAAGCGCTTATTGAAGATTCTGACGTTTCAGCAGATGATTTAGATTATCTGTTCTTACACCAAGCTAATATCCGTATTTTGGATAAAATCGCTAAAAAAGTTGGTGTTGATGTCAGCAAGTTGCCAGCAAACATGATGGAGTATGGTAACACAAGTGCTGCAAGTATTCCGATCTTATTGGCAGAATATGTTGATAAAGGACTTGTAAAATTAGATGGCTCTCAAACAGTTCTTTTCTCTGCTTTCGGTGGAGGTTTGACATGGGGAAGCCTAATTGTTAAAATTTAGTTACAAACTTGTGCATTAGCATGAGATAAATTTATATATATTTATTAAGGAGAAATTAATCATGGCAGTATTTGAAAAAGTACAAGAAATTATCGTTGAAGAACTTGGTAAAGAAGCAGAAGAAGTTAAATTGGAAACTACTTTCGATGAACTTGATGCTGATTCACTTGATGTTTTCCAAGTAATCTCAGAAATCGAAGATGCATTTGATATTCAAATCGAAACTGAAGAAGGTCTTAACACTGTAGGTGACTTGGTTGCTTACGTTGAAGAAAAAACAAAATAATTACATGGATGGAGTTGGAATTAAAAACTAACTCCACTATATATTTAGTTGAAAGGGCTGTGGGATAAGTTGCTAAAGAGCGAAAAACTTATCTTACTCCCTCTCTTCTTATTATGATAGTTTGACTATCAAATTATTGTTTGGTAAAGACTAAGAAGGTTTAACATGAAAACACGTATTACAGAATTATTAAATATCAAATATCCAATTTTTCAAGGTGGTATGGCTTGGGTTGCCGATGGTGACTTGGCTGGTGCCGTTTCAAACGCTGGTGGTTTAGGTATTATTGGTGGTGGTAATGCACCTAAAGAAGTTGTAAAAGCAAATATTGATAAGGTTAAAGAAATTACTGATAAGCCTTTTGGTGTTAATATTATGCTTTTGTCACCATTTGTTGATGATATTGTTGATCTTGTTATTGAAGAAGGGGTCAAAGTTGTTACAACTGGTGCAGGTAACCCAGGTAAATATATGGAACGTTTCCACGAAGCTGGTATTACAGTTATTCCAGTTGTCCCTAGTGTTGCTCTTGCAAAACGTATGGAAAAACTAGGAGCAGATGCTGTTATTGCAGAAGGTATGGAAGCTGGTGGTCACATTGGTAAATTGACAACAATGACACTTGTCCGTCAAGTTGTTGATGCTGTCAACATTCCAGTTATTGGTGCTGGTGGTGTTGGTGATGGTCGTGGTGCAGCAGCAATCTTTATGCTTGGTGCAGAAGCTATTCAAGTCGGAACTCGCTTTGCTGTTTCAAAAGAATCTAATGCACACCAAAATTTCAAAGATAAAATCTTAAAAGCAAAAGATATTGACACAGTTATTTCTGCATCCGTTGTTGGACATCCAGTTCGTGCTGTTAAAAATAAATTGACAACATCATATGCACACGCAGAAAAAGATTTCTTGGCTGGTCGTAAGACTAAAGAAGATATCGAAGTATTGGGAGCAGGCGCTTTGCGTAATGCTGTTGTTGATGGTGATGTTGTGACTGGTTCAGTCATGGCAGGCCAAATTGCAGGTTTGATTCGTAAAGAAGAAACTTGCGAAGAAATCTTAAAAGATCTCTATTATGGTACTCAAGAAGTTATCTTAGAAGAAGCTAAACGTTGGGCTGATATTGAGAAAGATTAATATTTCTATTTAGAAAAATCAAATTCCGTTTGGGAGGATTTAATGACGAAAACTGCCTTTTTATTTGCTGGTCAAGGGGCTCAAAAACTTGGAATGGCAAGTGATTTATATGAAAAATATCCGATTGTTAGGGAGACTTTTGATCAAGCTAGTTCTATTCTTGGCTATAATCTTCGTGATTTAATTGATAAGGAAGAAGATAAATTAAATCAAACACGCTACACACAGCCAGCTATTTTGACGACATCCGTTGCAATTTATCGCTTATTGCAAGAGAAAGGCTTTAAAGCAGATATGGTTGCTGGGCTTTCACTAGGTGAATACTCAGCTTTGGTGGCTTCAGGAGCTTTGAACTTTGAGGATGCTGTTGCTTTAGTGGCAAAACGTGGTGAATTTATGGAGACTGCAGCTCCAGCTGGAACTGGAAAAATGGTTGCTGTCATGAATACGGAAGCATCTCTTATTGAAGATATTTGTCAAAAAGCTTCTATTAAAGGTGTGGTAACACCAGCAAACTATAATACCCCAGCACAAATTGTGATTGGTGGTGAAACAGAAGCTGTTAATTATGCTGTTGAGTTACTTAAGGAAGTTGGAGTGAAACGTTTGATTCCATTGAAAGTTTCAGGACCATTTCACACTGCTTTGTTAGCGCCAGCTAGCAAACGTCTTTCAGAAGTACTTGATAAAGTTACTTTTTCTGATTTTGACATTCCATTGGTTGGAAATACTGAAGCTAAAGTGATGGAATACAGTGATATCAAAGCTTTGCTTGCTAGACAAGTGAAAGAACCTGTTCGTTTTTACGATTCTATTGAAACAATGCGTAAACTCGGAATGACAGAAGTTATTGAAGTTGGTCCAGGTAAAGTTTTAAGCGGATTCCTTCGCAAAATCGATAAAAGTATTTCAACATCAACAGTTGAAGATGAAGCAAGCTTGAATGCTTTGCTAGAAAAATAGGAGATAGTCATGGATATCAAAAATAAGAACGTTTTTGTAACAGGGTCAACCCGAGGAATTGGTTTAGCTATTGCTCATCGTTTTGCTAGCCTTGGAGCTAACGTTGTTCTTAATGGTCGTTCACAGATTTCAGCAGAAGTGATTGATAGTTTTAAAGAGTATCATGTGAAAGTTGTTGCTATTTCTGGTGATGTTTCACAATTTGAAGATGCGAAACGCATGGTTGATGAAGCTATTGCTGAGCTAGGTTCAGTTGATATTTTGGTCAACAATGCGGGTATCACAAATGATAAATTAATGTTGAAAATGACTGAAGCTGACTTTGAATCAGTGCTTAAAGTGAATTTGACTGGTGCTTTTAACATGACGCAATCAGTCTTGAAGCCGATGACACGTGCTCGTCAGGGTGCTATCATTAACTTGTCTAGTGTTGTTGGATTGACAGGTAATGTTGGTCAAGCAAACTATGCTGCTTCAAAAGCTGGTTTGATTGGATTTACAAAATCAGTTGCTCGTGAAGTTGCTGCGCGTGGCGTTCGCGTGAATGCTATTGCACCAGGATTTATTGAATCAGATATGACTGATGCGATTCCTGAAAAAATGCAAGAAGCGATTTTAGCAGGTATTCCAATGAAACGTATTGGTAAAGCAGAGGAAGTAGCTTCTGTAGCTAGCTTCCTTGCTGAGCAAGAATACTTGACTGGACAAGTCATTGCAATTGATGGTGGTATGGCAATGTAAACTATTGTTTGCTTTGCTGTAATAGTTTAAAATTAGAAGTATAATTTCTCTTAAGAGGAGACAAAAATGACATTAAATAGAGTTGTAGTAACAGGTTACGGTTTAACATCACCTATCGGAAATACTCCAGAAGAATTCTGGAACAATCTTCATGACGGTAAAATTGGTATCGGACCAATCACTAAATTTGATAATTCTGAAATTCCTGTACGTAATGCTGGTGAAATCCATGATTTCCCATTTGATAAATATTTTGTTCGTAAAGATAAAAATCGTATGGATCAATACTCACTTTATGCGATTTATGCGACTTTAGAAGCTCTTGAAAATGCAAAACTTGATATGGATACAGTTGATCGTGACCGTACTGGTGTCATCGTATCATCTGGTATCGGTGGTTTGCAAGAAATGCAAGAGCAAATCATTCGTATGCACGAAAAAGGTATCAAACGTATTCAACCAATGTTCATTCCTAAAGCCCTTTCAAATATGGCTGCCGGAAACATTGCTTTGCGTATTGGTGCGCGTGGTGTATGTAAATCAATCACGACTGCTTGTGCCTCATCTAACGATGCTATTGGTGAAGCTTTCCGTGAAATTAAATTCGGTTACCACGATGTTATTTTGGCAGGTGGTGCAGAATCTACAATTAATGAAATCGGTATTGGTGGTTTCAATGCTTTGACTGCTCTTTCAACAACTGAAGATCCTGCTCGCTCAGCTATTCCATTTGACAAAGATCGTAATGGTTTTGTTATGGGTGAAGGTGCTGGTGTCCTTGTTCTTGAAAGTCTTGAACACGCTCAAAAACGTGGTGCAACAATCCTTGCTGAAGTTGTTGGTTATGGTAGCAACTGTGATGCTTATCACCAAACAACTCCAACACCAGATGGTTCAGGTGCTGCTAAAGCTATCCAATTGGCTATTGATGAAGCAGGAATTGCTCCAGAAGACGTTGATTACGTTAACGCACACGGTACATCAACTCAAGCCAATGAAAAAGGTGAAAGTAAAGCAATCGTAACTGTTCTTGGTAAAGATGTTCCAGTTTCTTCAACTAAATCATTTACTGGTCACCTTCTTGGTGCAGCAGGTGCTGTTGAAGCTGTTGCTACAATTGAAGCTATCCGACACAACTATATTCCAATGACAGCTGGTACACGTGAATTGTCAGAAGACATTGAAGCAAATGTTGTCTATGGACAGGGTCAAGAAGCAGAATTGACTTACGCTATTTCAAATACATTCGGATTTGGTGGACACAATTCTGTATTAGCATTTAAACGTTGGGAGGCGTAAACGTGAATATTTCTGAAGTAAAAGACTTGATGGCTCAATTTGACCAGTCAAGCCTACGTGAATTTTCATTTAAAACTGCTGAATCTGAATTATCATTTAGTAAAAATGAATACACAGCTCCTGTAGCGCCTGTTGCTGCTAGCGCAGCTCCAGTTGCTCCAGCTGTTGAAACGGTATCTGCCCCAGCAGCTACAGCAGCATCTACAGATTCAGAAGAAGCAACTGCAGCTGATACTGATATTTTTGCAGAAGGTGAAGAAGTGACAAGCCCTCTTGTTGGTGTGGCTTATCTTGCTCCAGCACCTGATAAACCAGCCTTTGTATCAGTTGGCGATTCAGTTAAAAAAGGTCAAACATTGTTAATCATTGAAGCTATGAAAGTCATGAATGAAATTCCAGCTCCAAAAGATGGTATCGTGACAGACGTTATGGTAGACAACGAAGATGTTGTTGAATTCGGACAAGGATTGGTACGTATTAAATGATTGATATTAAACAAATTCGTGAAGCTTTACCACACCGTTACCCAATGCTTTTGGTTGACCGAGTGCTTGAAGTGAGTGATGATGAAATTGTTGCTATTAAAAATGTGACAATTAATGAACCATTTTTCAATGGACATTTTCCAGAATACCCTGTTATGCCAGGTGTTCTTATCATGGAAGCTCTTGCTCAAACAGCAGGTGTCTTAGAACTTTCAAAAGAAGAAAATAAAGGTAAATTGGTTTTTTACGCTGGAATGGACAAAGTACGTTTTAAAAAACAAGTCGTTCCTGGTGACCAATTGATTATGACAGCGAAATTTGTTAAACGCCGTGGCACAATTGCTGTGGTGGAAGCAAAAGCAGAAGTTGATGGTAAATTAGCAGCTTCTGGCACATTGACGTTTGCTATTGGTAGTTAAGAAATAGTAGTTTAACGTAAACTGTGACAAAAAAAGAATTTTGACTGGAATGCTAAAACATTCCAAATAGGAGGAAAAAGCAGACGTATGTTTAAAAAGATATTAATTGCCAATCGTGGAGAAATTGCGGTACGTATCATTCGTGCGGCACGTGAATTGGGAATCAATACGGTAGCTGTCTATTCTGAAGCTGATAAAAATTCTTTGCATACGATTTTGGCTGATGAAGCAATTTGTATCGGTCCAGCTCGTTCGACAGACTCTTATCTTAATATGAATGCCGTCTTGTCAGCTGCTATTGTAACAGGTGCTGAAGCGATTCACCCTGGTTTTGGATTTTTGAGTGAAAACTCAAAATTCGCAACCATGTGTGAAGAAATGCATATCAAGTTTATAGGACCAAGTGCTGAAATCATGGACAAAATGGGTGATAAAATTAATGCTCGTGCTGAAATGATTGCAGCTAATGTCCCAGTTATTCCAGGATCAGATGGCGAAGTCTTTACAGCTGAGCAAGCTTTAGAAGTTGCTGAGAGACTTGGCTACCCAGTGATGCTTAAAGCTTCAGCTGGTGGCGGCGGTAAAGGTATTCGTAAAGTTGAATCAGCACAAGACCTTGTGCCAGCCTTTGAATCAGCTTCTCAAGAAGCTTTGGCAGCGTTTGGTAATGGTGCCATGTATATTGAAAAAGTGGTTTACCCAGCACGTCATATTGAGGTTCAAATTTTAGGTGATAGTCATGGTAATGTGGTTCACCTAGGAGAACGTGATTGTTCTCTTCAACGTAATAACCAAAAAGTCCTTGAAGAAAGTCCATCCATTGCGATTGGTAAAACACTTCGTGGTAAAATCGGTGAAGCTGCTGTTCGTGCCGCTAAAGCTGTTGGTTATGAAAATGCTGGAACAATTGAATTCTTGCTTGATGAAAAGACTTCACAATTCTATTTCATGGAAATGAATACACGTGTTCAAGTTGAACACCCTGTAACTGAATTTGTCACTGGTGTTGATATTGTTAAGGAGCAAATTCGTATTGCTGCTGGACAAGAATTATCAGTCACACAAGATGACATTAAAATTACTGGTCATGCTATTGAATGTCGTATCAATGCTGAAAATCCGAAATTTAACTTTGCACCAAGTCCTGGTAAAATTACAGATTTGTATTTGCCAAGTGGTGGTGTTGGATTGCGTGTAGACTCTGCTGTTTATAATGGCTATACGATTCCACCATATTATGATAGTATGATTGCGAAAATTATTGTACATGGTGAAAATCGTTTTGATGCATTGATGAAAATGCAACGTGCTCTTTACGAATTAGAAATTGAAGGAGTGACAACTAACGTTGAATTCCAAATGGATTTGATTTGTGATGAGCATGTTATTGCAGGAGACTATGATACTTCATTCTTGATGGAGACATTCTTGCCAAACTACAACAAGGAAAATGATTAGGAGATTTCATGGCTTTATTTAGTAAAAAAGATAAGTACATCCGAATTACTCCCAATAATTCTATTAAACAATCGGAACCTCGTGAAGTTCCTGAGGTTCCTGATGAATTGTTTGCCAAGTGCCCAGCTTGTAAGCACATGATTTATCAAAAAGACTTAGGGGTTGCAAAGATTTGTCCAGCTTGTTCTTATAACTTCCGTATTTCTGCTAAAGAACGTTTGGCGATTACAGTAGATGAAGGAAGCTTTGAAGAACTCTTTACTGGGCTTGAAACAAGTGACCCACTTAAGTTCCCTGGCTATCAAGAAAAATTGGCTAAAATGCGTGAAAAGACTGGCCTTGAAGAGGCTGTCGTTACTGGTAAAACTTTGATTAAGGGAGAAAAGATTGCACTTGCTATCATGGATTCAAACTTTATCATGGCTTCAATGGGAACTGTTGTTGGTGAAAAAATCACTCGTTTGTTCGAGATGGCAATTGATGAAAAATTACCAGTTGTTATTTTTACGGCATCAGGTGGCGCTCGAATGCAAGAAGGTATTATGAGCTTGATGCAAATGGCGAAAGTTTCAGCTGCTGTAAAACGTCATTCTGAAGCAGGTCTGTTCTATTTGACAATCTTGACTGACCCTACAACAGGAGGGGTGACAGCAAGTTTTGCTATGGAAGGTGACATTATTTTAGCAGAGCCTCAAGCTTTGGTTGGTTTTGCTGGTCGACGTGTTATTGAGACAACAGTGCGAGAAAACTTGCCAGAGGATTTCCAAAGAGCTGAATTCCTTTTGGAACATGGCTTTGTTGATGCCATTGTAAAACGTACTGAAATGCCTAATGTTATTGCCAAACTAGTCGCATTTCATGGAGGTGCCAAATGAGTAGTGATGTATCAAGAATTTTGAAAGAAGCGCGTGATCAAGGACGTTTGACAACCTTGGAATACGCTAATTTGATTTTTGATGATTTTATGGAACTTCATGGAGATCGTCATTTTGCAGATGACGGAGCAATCGTTGGGGGAATTGCTCGACTTGCTGGTCGTCCTGTGACAGTTATTGGTATTCAAAAAGGGAAAAATTTACAGGAAAATCTTAAACGCAATTTTGGTCAACCTAATCCAGAAGGTTACCGTAAAGCGCTTCGCTTGATGAAACAAGCTGAAAAATTCGGTCGTCCTGTCGTTACCTTCATTAACACTGCTGGTGCTTATCCGGGTGTTGGTGCCGAAGAACGTGGACAAGGTGAAGCAATCGCGCGTAACTTGCTTGAGATGAGTGACCTTAAGGTGCCAATTATTGCTATTATCATTGGTGAAGGTGGTTCAGGTGGTGCTCTTGCCCTTGCTGTGGCTGATAAAGTTTGGATGCTTGAACACAGCATGTATGCGATTTTGAGTCCAGAAGGCTTTGCATCAATTTTATGGAAAGATGGTTCACGTGCTACTGAAGCTGCTGAACTGATGAAAATAACTGCTGGTGAGCTTTACAATATGGGAGTTGTCGACAAAGTGATTCCAGAACATGGTTATTTCTCAAGTGAAATCGTTGAGATGATTAAGACAAATCTTATTTCTGAATTAGAGGAACTTAGTCAACTTCCTTTAGAGCAATTAATCAAAAATCGTTATCAACGTTTTAGAAAATTTTAAAAATCCCACATTGTACTAACCTCAAGTCAAAGAAAATTATTTCCTTGATTTTGAGGATGGTTCAAGGGGATTTTTTTCTGATAAAAAAACACCTGCTAATCAATGGACTAGCAGGATTGTTTTATTATTTAGGTGAAATAACTTCAGCTCCACCCATGTATGGACGAAGTACTTCTGGAATTGTTACAGAACCATCTTCGTTTTGGTAGTTTTCAAGGATTGCAGCAACTGTACGTCCAACAGCAAGACCTGAACCGTTAAGAGTGTGAAGAAGTTTAACTTTACCATCAGCTTCGTCACGGTAACGGATTTGGGCACGGCGTGCTTGGAAATCTTCTGTATTTGAGCAGCTTGAGATTTCACGGTAAGTGTTTTGTGCTGGAATCCAAACTTCTAAGTCGTAAGTTTTAGCAGCTGAGAATCCCATGTCTCCAGTACATAGTGTGATAACGCGGTATGGTAAACCAAGTCTTTGAAGAATATTTTCAGCGTTAGCAACCATTTTTTCCAATTCATCATATGAAGTTTCTGGTTTTGAGAATTTAACCATTTCAACTTTGTGGAATTGGTGAAGACGAATCAAACCACGTGTGTCACGACCAGCTGAACCAGCTTCTGAACGGAATGATGGGCTCATTGCTGTGAAGTAAACTGGAAGTTCTTTGCCGTCTAGGATTTCACCACGGTAGTAGTTTGTAAGTGGTACTTCAGCAGTTGGGATAAGAACGTAGTCAGAATCAGCCAATTCAAATGTATCTTCTTTGAATTTTGGATATTGACCAGTACCGAACATTGAATCGTGGTTTACCATGTAAGGAGGAATAACTTCTGTGTAACCTTCTTTAGCGTGTTCATCCAACATGAAGTTGTAGATAGCACGTTCTAGGCGAGCACCAAGTCCTTTGTAGAAAAGGAAGCGAGATCCAGTGACTTTCGCACCACGTTCCCAGTCAAGAATATCAAGAGCTTCACCAAGATCCCAGTGAGCTTTGATATCAAAGTCGAATTCACGAGGTGTTCCCCAACGACGAACTTCAACGTTTTCGTCTTCGTCAGCACCGACAGGAACGTCAGCTGCAGGGATATTTGGAAGTGTTGCTGTGAATTCAGATAATTTTTCATCGATTTCAGCTAATTCAGCATCAGTAGCTTTGATGTCTGCTGACAATTTTTGCATAGCAGCGATTTGTTCAGAAGCATCTTCTTTGTTGCGTTTAGCTTGAGCGATAGCAGCAGATGCAGTGTTACGTTCAGCTTTAGCTGATTCAGATTTTACAAGCAATTCACGACGTTTGTCGTCAAGTTCTTTAAGTTCAGCAAGTTTTTCAGCAGCAACGCCACGTGTAGCTAATTTTTTAGCCACTTCGTCGAAATCGTTACGAATACGTTTGATGTCTAACATAAGTTTCCTCCAATGGTTTTTGGTGTTCAGAGGGCCTTATATAGCCCAGAATGAACAAAAAGCACAGCATGTTAACTGCTGGAGCGCAATTGCGCGGTTCCATCCAGCTTCACATCCTGTGCACTTAATTTCTTATTTTAAATGATATAACGGTAGAATTTCGGAATTATCACTCTATCTGCTCACAGCGACCGCAGACTTTCTGAAAGAGCTCAACTCTTACTTATCCGTACTATTTATTATACAAAAATTATTTCTTTTTGACAAATCGTGACAGTTTTGCCATAAGGGTTTGAACTAGGGTAAGCATGCGAACAACCTTATCGTTACCGATATGTTGGCGAGCCACTTTTAAGATTTTTCCTGAGTCTTTTGAGGCAAAGAGAAATTTTCCTTTATCTGTAAAGACTTCAAAGTGACGGCTTACTTTATTGCGAGAAACGTTAGCTCCGATTTTTTCAATGTTTTCCCAAGGAATTTGAATATAATCTTCAACGTTAGCATCGCTATAGAATTCAAGTCCTTTATTACCGAGAAGGAATTTACCAACTTTCCCCCCCATACCAAGGTAAGAAACACCAGTAGTCGTTAATTCCACGGTAGAGTTAAGTGATTGTGCCATGTCATCTCCTCTGATTAAGCTTTTTGTCTATTATAACATAATAAAAAAAGAAGGACCGAAATCCTTCCTTTCTTTTATTACATGATTCCGAAGAAACGTGCGATAATACCAACGATGAACAATCCGATAATGATTGTAATTGGAGAAACTTTTTTCTTAAGTAACCACATGCAAAGGAATGTAAGGGCAAGTCCCATCAAACCAGGAATCAATGAGTTCAATTGGCCTTGAAGTGTGTTAGTTTTTTCAGCTGATAGGCTAAGTCCGCTAGCAACATCACCAAGGATACCTTTCAATTGTTCACCAGTAACGTTTCCTTTAGGGAATTCGATGTAAGCACCTTCTGAAAGTTTAGTTGAAGGAAGATCAACAGTGAAGTTAATTGATACCCAACGTTCAACCAATACAGCAAGGATGAACATACCTAGGATTGAAGCACCTTTAGTGATTTTTTGGATGATACCACCTGAAAGGTCTTTAGTGATTTCAGAACCAGCTTTGTAACCAAGTTCTTGAGTGTACCACAAGAATGCCATACGGATGATGTTCCATCCAAAGAAGAATAGAAGTGGACCAACGATGTTACCTGCCATAGCAAGTGAAGCACCAAGGGCACCAAGGATAGGACGAACTGTAAACCAGAAGACTGGGTCACCAACACCAGCAAGAGGTCCCATCATACCGATTTTAACCCCTTGGATAGCTGTGTCATCAATTTCAGCACCATTTGCACGTTCTTCTTCAAGGGCAAGAGTTACACCGATGATTGGAGCAGCAACGTATGGGTGAGTATTGAAGAATTCCAAGTGACGTTCAAGAGCAGCAGCTCGGTCTTCTTTAGATGTATAAAGTTTTTTGATAGCAGGGATCAAAGCGTATGCCCAACCTAAGTTTTGCATACGTTCGTAGTTCCAAGATCCTTGAAGGAAAGTAGAACGCCACCAAACTTTTTGACGATCAGATTTTGATAATTGAAGTTTTTCAGCCATGTTTGTACCCCTTTCTAGTAGTCTTCCAAGATGTCGCCGATTGGGTCACCAGAACCTGAAACAGTTCCGCCACCGTTTCCACCTTTCGCTGAAAGGTTAAGGTAGATGAAGGCAAGAGCAACACCAATTGTACCAAGGGCGATAAGAGTAAGGTCAGAGATAGCAGCAACGGCAAAACCGATTGCGAAGAAAGGCCATACTTCGCTTGTAGCCATCATGTTGATAACCATAGCATAACCTACGGCAACAACCATACCACCACCGACAGCCATACCACCTGACAACCAGTCTGGCATAGCGTTAAGGATAGATTGTACTGCTGAAGTTGGTACTGCAAGAAGAAGCGCAGCAGGAACAGCAATACGAAGACCTTGAAGGAATAGGGCAACTAAGTGAGTACGTTCTACAGCAGCGATGTTACCATCTTTGGCAGCAGCGTCAGCACCGTGAACAAGGGCAACAGAAGCTGTACGAACAAGCATAGTAAGGAAAAGACCTGCAACTGCAAGAGGGATAGCTGTTGCTGTTGCAACTGCGATACCTTTAGAAGTGAAGTCTCCACCTTTAACCATGATGATAGCAGCAGCTACAGAAGCAAGGGCAGCATCTGGTGCAACAGCGGCACCAATGTTAGCCCAACCAAGAGCGATCATTTGTAGAGAACCGCCAAGGATGATACCTGCTTCAAGGTTACCAGTAACAAGACCGATAAGTGTGCAGGCAACTAGTGGTTGGTGGAATTGGAATTCGTCAAGGATACCTTCAAGACCAGCGAAGAAGGCAACTACAACGACTAAAATCATAGAAATAACTGACATTATTCTAGTTCCTTTCGTTTATAAAAGTTTTCAATGTGCAATTGTAAGCCAGAAACCACGGCTTACATGTTTTGGATAAAACAGAAAGTTTGAATCTTTCTGACAGGTGAAAGCACTTCATAGAAACGCTAACTTTTTGTTCCTGCCTGAAGCATTATTCAAAAATTATTGAACGTTTGCTTTTTTGATTAGATCAAACAAGTCTTTTTTAGAATCATTAGGGACTTTACGAACATCGAATGTTACGCCAAGGTCACGTAATTTTTCAAATGTAGCAACGTCATCTTTGTCCATAGACAATACGTTGTTAACCATTGTTTTACCTGTTGAGTGAGCCATTGAACCAACGTTAAGTTCTTTAATTGGCACACCGCCTTCGATAGCTTCAAGAGCTTCTTGAGGTGTTTCAAACAAGATAAGTGCGTGTGTGTTACCAAAACGAGGGTCTTTAGAAGCTTCAATCAATTTTTTGATTGGAACAACGTTTGCTTTAACACCGTTTGGTGCTGCTTGTTTGATCAAGCCTTTACGCAATTCATCTTTAGATACAGTGTCAGATGCAACGATGATACGGTCAGCTTTAGAAGCTGGTGTCCAGTTTGTTGCAACTTGTCCGTGAAGAAGACGTGTGTCGATACGAGCGAGGTTGATTTTAAGTTTACCATCACCAATGACAGTTCCTTCAGGAATAGCACCTTGAGGGGCAGCTTGTGCAGCAGGTGCAGTAGCTGCTGTTTCAGCAGGGTTGAGTTCTTCAGGAAGTGCTTTAACACCGTCTTTAGACTCTTTAATGATATTTGCGGCAACTTGTTCAACACCTGCATTTGCGTCCATCATACGCTCAGTGTAGGCTTGGATAAGCATTGGCAAATTAAGACCTGTAATGATAGCCATCTTGCGGTCTGGATTTTCACCCATAACGCGACTAGCTTGGTTAAATGGAGAACCACTCCAAAGGTCAGCTAGTACAAGGATTTCATCATCAGCATCAAATTGTGCGATAGCATCGTTGAAGTGTGCATATAAATCATCTGGTCCTTCACTTGGCATGAAAGTTACAACTTGAACTTTTTCTTGGTCACCAAAGATCATAGAACCTGATTGATGAATACCTTCAGCAAATTTACCATGGCTGGCAATAATAATACCGATACCCATTCTTGTTCTTCCTCCTTATGATTATTTTTCGTTGAAACAAAAAAGAATAATCTCCTTCCAGGCAAGCCCGGCAATTCTTTTCCGTTCCAAGGAAATTTTAAGAACGATATTATTGTAAAACGTTTTCACAAAAAATGCAATAGCTTTTTGAGAAAAAATAACAGAAATCATGAAAAATTTTCAGAAACTCGCAAAATAAAGCGATTAAATTGGATAAAACACAAAATAACGTTCGGATAATGCGTTATGATTATTGTGGGATTTATGAAAATGTTTTGAAAACGATGAAAAAAAGAAAAAACTTCCTAAAAAGAAGTTTTTCAGAAATTTATAGAAAAATTTTCGCTAATTCTTTCGCAACACCGTCTTCTTCATTGGTGAAGTCTGTTTGTTTGTCAGCAAATGGTAGGAGAACATCGCTTGCATTTTTCATAGCATAACCAGTTCCTGCTAAAGCAAGCATTTCAGTGTCGTTGTGCTCATCACCAAAGGCAATCAAATCATCTTTGTCCATATTTAGTGTTTTTAGCAGATGTTTGAGGGCGTAAGCTTTGTTGATGCCTTTAGGTGAGAATTCTAAGATATTAAGCGGTCCTCCCCATGAATCAATTTCGATTTCGTGGTTGAAGTATTTGCGCATTTCATCGGCAAGAGCATATTTGTCTTCGTGATGAGTTTGCATCAAAAGACCATTTGGATTTTCGGTAATTTTTGTTACATCAAGTGTCATTTTATCGGTGATTTTATCGACACCAAAAAGTTGTGGATTGATGATGTCGTGATTATCGGCACTGATGAAGAATTTTTTACGGTATTCACTAGCGATAAAGTCTGCTTGGATACTTTTTTGGATGTCTAGGACATCAAGCAGGTATTGTTTATCGATAGTGACGCTGTGTTCAAAGTCCCATTTTTTTTCGGGAAGGTGTGTCAAGGAACCGTTAAAGGTGATCATAGGTGTCTCAAGTTGTAAGCGGCTGTAGTGCTCAAGAGCCATACGGTATGGGCGACCTGTCGCAATAACGACCTTGTGACCTTTTTCTTGTATTTTTTTAATGGTATTAACAGTATAATCTGAAATGGTATTATCACTACGCAGTAGTGTTCCATCCAAATCAAGAGCAATCATTTTTTTCTTTGTCATAGGTGTTATTATAACAAAAAAGACTAGCAAAGAAAAAGAAAAGTATTATGGTATAATGGTTTTAATAAAAAATGAGGTTACAAGTTAATGTATAAAATTTTTTGGAGTCATGTCTTTGCTTTAGGAATTATTTTGAGCATTACGTTTTTCCATGCAAATAGTGATGGTCTTATGAATGATGTGCTATTTTCGTTGTTAACAGTGGAAATGGGATTTTTCTTTTTTTATTTTAAACATATCGTGTTACGTGTAGCTGCATTTGTTTTGTGGTGCTTTTTCTACCCAAATAACTTAAATGTTTTGTTCAGTGTGGCAGATACATCATGGGCAACATCGGTTTTATGGTCATCAGATGGTATGACATCGTTTATGATTTACCTAGCAGTTCTTGTTTTTTCATTGGTTGCAGGAACTTTGAGTTTACGAATGATTTTAAAACCTTTGAAATTAAATCAATACATTCAAGTATTCTTTGTGATGGGAGTAGCTTTTTTTGCTAGTTTGCTATTTCAAGTACTCCGAACATTGGGAATTACTTGGAAGGTTATTGTTAATCAGCATTTGAATATTTTTGAAGAAGCAGCCAAAGCATTATCGACGATTAATATGCCATTTATTATCGGTTTAATGGTTGTTCAAGTAATGATGTTTGTCGTACTTGATAATGATTGATAGAAGTCAAAAGGAGGTGAGAGTTTCTCATCTCCTTTACTTGCTTTTAAGGGTAATTTCAATGCTTTTTTGCTATAATAAGCTTTAAGAAAGGGGGAGAAGATATGGTTAAAAAGAATGTTATGATTCATATCTTTTTTGGAATCATTTCGTTTGGTATTTATTATTATCATTTGCGAGGTCCGGATCTGGTTTGGAATATGTTTCTGGCGCTACTTGCTCTTGATTTTTCACTCCTTTCTTATTTTACAAAACAAAAAGTGGTGAGAGGGGCAAGTAGTCTCTTATGGTTGTTTTTTTACCCGAACACTTTTTATATGTTGACAGATATTGTTCATATGAACTTTACGGATTCGGTTTTATGGAATAAAACTAGCTTGATTTTGTACATGTTGTACGTGTCTAGTATTTTATTTGGAGTTTTATGTGGGATTGAAAGTGTTAAGAACATTGTGGTGACTTTTAAAATCAAAAATTATTATATCCGAATGTTTTTTATTGCAATCCTATCTTTTGTTTCGAGTTTCGCGATTCATATTGGACGCTATGCACGATTAAATTCTTGGGATATTTTTACTAGACCAGGTCTTGTCATTGATGAAATCTTAAATGTCATTAGCTGGAACGCTATTCATTTCGTGCTTGGCTTTACTTTTTTACAGATTTTATGTCTTATCTTTTTAGATCGTGAAAATTTTAAATAAAGTTATTGAAAACTGAACGATCTTTTGATAAAATATATAAGTCGTTCGGAAATAGAAGAAAAAGCGACTATTATTAACCTTATTAAAGGAGAAACCATTTAAAAATGGAAAAGTTTTTTAAACTTAAAGAACATGGTACAGATGTTCGTACAGAAGTAACTGCTGGTTTAACAACATTCTTTGCAATGTCATACGTATTGTTTGTTAACCCATCAATCCTTTCACAAGCTGGAATGCCTGCCCAAGGTGTGTTCCTTGCCACAATTATTGGTGCTGTCGTTGGTACATTGATGATGGCTTTCTACGCTAATCTTCCATATGCACAAGCACCAGGTATGGGACTTAACGCCTTCTTCACATATACAGTTGTCTTTTCACTAGGTTACTCTTGGCAAGAAGCTCTTGCGATGGTCTTCATCTGCGGACTTATCTCACTTGTTATTACAGTAACTAAAGTTCGTAAATTGATTATTGAATCAATCCCAGCAGCATTGAAATCAGCTATTTCAGCTGGTATTGGTATTTTCCTTGCTTATGTTGGTATTAAAAATGCCGGCTTCTTGAAATTCTCTATCGATGCTGGTACTTATACGGTAGCTGGGACTGGTGCTGATAAAGGTCTTGCTTCAATTACAGCTAACGCATCAGCTACACCAGGTTTGGTCGCTTTTAACACACCAGGTGTTATCCTTGCTTTGATTGGTCTTGCTATCTCAATCTTCTTTATCGTTAAAGGAATTCGTGGTGGTGTTATCCTTTCAATTGCTGCAACTACAGTTGTTGGTATTTTGATTGGTGTTGTTGATCTTGGTTCAGTTAACTGGGCTGCAACTAACTTGTCTGCTTCAATCAATGATTTGAAAGAAATCTTTGGTGTAGCTCTTGGTAGTCAAGGTCTTGGTTCATTATTCTCAGATGCTTCACGTATTCCAGGTGTCTTGATGGCAATTCTTGCTTTCTCATTGACAGATATTTTTGATACAATTGGTACACTTGTTGGTACTGGTGAAAAAGTTGGTATTGTTGCCACAACTGGTGAAAATAAAGAATCTAAATCACTTGACCGTGCCCTTTATTCTGATTTGGTTGGTACAACATTAGGTGCGATTGCAGGTACTTCAAACGTAACAACTTACGTTGAATCAGCAGCAGGTATCGGTGCTGGTGGTCGTACTGGTTTGACTGCTCTTGTTGTAGCTGTTCTCTTTGCTATTTCAAGCTTCTTTAGTCCACTTGTTTCAATCGTTCCTACACAAGCAACAGCACCTATCCTTATCATCGTTGGTGTTATGATGCTTTCAAACCTTAAAAATGTTAAATGGGACGATCTTGGTGAAGCAGTTCCAGCATTCTTTACATCAATCTTCATGGGATTTAGCTACAGCATTACTTATGGTATCGCTGCTGGATTCATCACTTACACATTGGTTAAAATTGTAAAAGGTCAAGCAAAAGAAGTTCACGCTATTATGTGGATTCTAGACTTCTTGTTTATTCTTAACTTTGTTAGCTTGGCAATTTTATAAAAATATAGTTTTTGACAAAAAGCTGAAGGTAAAAGTTCTCTCGCCTTCAGCTTTTTTATACATAAAACATGCTGTAAGTCTTGGCCTGGTTGACTTTTTAAAAATTTTTTTATAAAACCACTTGTGAAAAACTGGCGAGACTTGGAAGGTAAGCAGAATTTTGATATAATGGACTCATGTTTTATAGTCATAATGAAGATGAGTTGATGGCATATGGTTATCAGCTCGGTCGAAAGTTACAAGCAGGAGATGTTCTGGTGTTAACAGGAACTCTTGGTGCTGGTAAAACGACATTAACTAAAGGAATCGCAAAAGGGCTTGATATCGATCAGATGATTAAGAGTCCTACCTATACGATTGTTCGGGAATACGAGGGGCGTTTACCGCTCTATCATCTAGATGTTTACCGTATCGGAAATGACCCAGATTCTATTGATCTGGATGATTTCTTGTATGGCGATGGTGTTGCCGTGATTGAATGGGGTGAACTTTTAGAAGAGGATTTACTCGGCGATTACTTAGAAATCATTATCACTCCTTCAGGAGATGGTCGTGACATAGAGTTACAATCTAATGGCCCACGAAGTAAGGAGCTTCTGGAGGCTGTAGAACGTGGCTGAACAAGAGGTAATCGCTGAAGAAGCACAGCTTACTGATGCCAAAGCTTTAGCTAACTTGCTTAAGCAAGTTAGCTTAGAGACAGATTTTGTTGTTGCAGAGACGCTTTTGTCGCAAAAGGATATGGAAATCTTTTTGGAGCGACATCTTGCATCTGTTAATGAAATTTGTTTGGTAGTAAGAGTTGGTCATGAGTTAGCTGGTGTTTTGAATATATCTAGTACTAGCTCACCGCAGACAAATCACATTGGTGATATTTTTATTGCTGTTCAAGAAAAATATTGGGGATATGGTCTTGGCTCGCTTCTTATGGAAGTTGCTCTTGACTGGGCTTGCCACACGCCAGTGATTCGTCGTTTGGAATTAACAGTTCAAGCTAGAAATAGCAGAGCTGTTCACCTTTATGAAAAGTTCGGTTTTAAGATTGAAGCTACTAAGGAACGTGGCGCAAAAACTAAAGATGGAGAATTTCTTGACGTCTACTTGATGAGTAGGTTGATAGACTAAAAGTAAACAAATGAAACTCGGAAAAAAAATACTGCTCATGATAGCAGCAATCTTTGTAACAACAATTGTTGCATTAGGTGTTTATATTACAAGTGCTTACAGTTTTTCAACAAGTGAGCTCTCAAAAACGTTTAAAGATTACAAAACGTCTGGTTCAAGCAGCAATGCTATCAAACAGACAAAACCTTTCTCAATTCTTTTGATGGGGGTCGATACAGGAGATTCTGAACGTCAATCAACTTGGGAAGGTAACAGTGACTCAATGATTTTGGTAACTGTTAATCCTAAAACAAAAACAACGACGATGACTAGTCTTGAACGTGATATTCTAATTGAATTGACTGGTCCTGAAGATAATAATATGAATGGCGCTCAAGCTAAGTTGAACGCAGCTTATGCTTCAGGTGGGGCTCAAATGGCTATCATGACTATTCAGGATTTGTTGGATATTAAGATTGACTATTATATGCAAATCAATATGCAAGGTCTTGTTGATTTGGTTAACGCTGTTGGTGGTATTACAGTAACCAACAATTTTGATTTCCCTATTTCAATTGAAGAAACAGAGCCAGATTATACATCTTCAGTTGAACCAGGAACTCATAAAATTAATGGTGACCAAGCTTTGGTTTACGCACGTATGCGTCACCAAGATCCAAAGGGAGACTATGGTCGTCAACAACGTCAACGCGAAGTTATTCAAAAAGTTCTTAAGAAGATTTTAGCGCTTGATAGTGTATCGTCATACAAGAAGATTCTTTCTGCTGTAAGTAAGAACATGCAGACAAACGTTGAGATTTCATCAAGTACTATTCCAAGTCTTCTTGGCTATGCGGACTCTCTTAAAAATATCGAAACTTATCAATTAGAGGGTGAAGGACAAACAATTAATGAAATTTCTTATCAAATTGTAAGTTCAGATCATTTGCTTGAAGTGCAAAACCGCATCAAGAAACAACTTGGCTTAGAGGAAAGTACCGAACTAAAAACAACAGCTGTTCTTTCTGAGAACCTTTATGGTACATCAGGATATGGTTATAGTTCTGATTACAGTAGCTACAGCGATTATAGCAGTGATGGCTACAGTGATTACATAACTGATACATACTCAGAAGATGCTGCTTACCCATATTAAGATTAAAAAGCCGACCTTTGGTCGGCTTTTTAATTATTTAGTTTGAATAAAAAAGCTTGGAAAAATCCTAGCTCTTTTTATGATTGATCACTTTCTTGATATTTTGCCAAAGTTGTTTTGATTTGTTCGAGTCGACTATTTGTTTCTTGTTCAAATAAGCGACGTTTATAATCTAATTCTTGGCTAATGCTTTGAAGTTTTGGCAATTGCTGATTGATATCGTCAATAGTATGATGAATTTTTGTGATATCTTCAGCGATTTTGTCACTGATTTCATTAGCGTCAGCAATATCTGCTTTGATTTCATCGCGTTTTTGGTAAGTTTTGTAGGCTGCAAAACCAGCGCAGCTTGCAAGGCCAAATGCGACAAGACGGCTTAATTTCATGCTTCTACCTCTTTAGCAATTTGCTCTGCTAATTTTCCAAGAGCTTCGAAATCTGGTTCATGTTCTGTAAAGTTGATGGCAAATTCATCATCTTTGGCATAACGTGGAATAAGATGAACGTGAGCATGGAAAACAGTTTGTCCAGCAATTTCTTCGTTGTTGTTAACGATATTCATCCCAACTGCACCTGTTGCTTTTTGAACAGCACGCGCAACTTTTGGTAAACGTGCAAAGAGTTCTTGTGATGTTTCTTCTGACATTTCAAGGACGTTTTTAACATGTTCTTTTGGAATAAGGAGTGTATGTCCTTTAGTAGTTTGTGAAATGTCTAAGAAAGCTAAGACTTTATCGTCTTCATAAACTTTTGATGACGGAATGTCACCTGCGATAATTTTACAAAAGATGCAATTTTCCATTTGAATCACCTATAATCCTTTGATTTTGTTATAATTATTATATCAAAAAAATGTGGGTATCTTATGTTAAAAATTGAAAATGTCACAGGTGGATACATTAATATCCCTGTTTTAAAAAATATTTCATTTGAAGTTTCTGATGGTGAGTTAGTTGGTTTGATTGGACTTAATGGTGCAGGAAAATCAACAACTATTAATGAAATTATCGGACTTTTGACACCATATCAAGGACAAATTACTTTGGATGGTTTGACTTTGGCTGATAATCAAGCAGACTATCGTAAAAAAATTGGTTTTATTCCTGAAACACCAAGTCTATATGAAGAGTTGACTCTGCGTGAGCATCTAGAGACGGTGGCTATGGCTTATGATCTTGACTTTGAACAAGCAATGGCGCGTGCAAAAGAATTATTAGAGCTTTTTCGTTTGTCTGATAAATTGGATTGGTTTCCGATTAATTTTTCAAAAGGGATGAAGCAAAAGGTTATGATTGTTTGTGCCTTTATGATTGATCCTCATTTATTTATCGTTGATGAACCGTTCTTGGGATTAGATCCGTTGGCAATTTCTGACCTGACTGATTTGTTAGCACAAGAAAAGGCTAAGGGAAAAGCTATTTTAATGTCAACACATGTTTTAGATGCTGCTGAAAAGATGTGTGATCGTTTTGTGATTTTACATCATGGACAAGTACGTGCTATGGGAAATTTGGCTGAATTGCGTCAAGCTTTTGATCAGCCAGATGCTAGTCTAAATGGCATTTATATGGCTTTAACTAAAGAGGGATAGAGATGAAAGAAGTTTTTCTTAAACGACGTAGTCTTTTTTTAGGGCAATGTCTGAAATACTTACGTTATGTATTGAATGATCATTTTGTACTGGTTTTGTTGTTTTTATCAGGGTTCTTAATGGTCCAATACGGGGAATTGCTAAAACATTTTCCAAAGCAGACAATCTGGATTGACGTGATTCTGGTAATTGTGACAGTTCTTCTGCTTAGTCTTGGGAGAATTGCGACTTATATTGAAGCGCCAGATAAGTTATTTTACCTGCCTAAGGAACAAGAAGTGGTTGCTTGGATTCATCTGGCAAGAATTCGTTCTTTTGGAATTTGGGCATTTTTACAAACGGCTGTTTTGCTACTTTTAGCACCAATTTTCTTTAAGTTGGGCGTAACAGTGCCAGTTTTTGCTGCACTTTTGTTAGTGCTGATTGGTATTAAGTGGTTTATCATGCTGAGAAAAGAAAAAGTCTTTTTTAGAGATGGATATTTTTCTTGGGAGGCGGCGATTACTTATGAAAATAAGCGCCGTCAAGCTATCTTAAAATTCTTTGCTCTCTTTACAACAGTTAAAGGAATTTCTGCTAGTGTCAAACGACGCGCTTACTTAGATAAGATTCTTGGTTTGGTTAAAAAACGTCATGATAAAACTTGGTCAAATTTATATTTGCGAGCTTTCCTTCGAAGTTCGGATTATTTAGCACTGACCTTACGTTTGGTACTTCTAAGCATTTTAGCCTTGGTTGTTATTCCGAATCATTTAGTAGCAGCAGGGCTTGCTTTGATTTTTAATTATCTCTTACTCTTTCAGTTATTAGGACTTGGTAGACATTTTGAATATCAATATTTAACACGCTTATACCCTATTTCAGAAATGCAGAAAATGGCTAATTTAAAAGCTTTATTGAAACGTTTGTCTTATTTGATTTGTATGATTGAATTGTTGCTATGCTTTTCTTTGAAAGCAGCAGGGCTTCTTATTTTGATTACAATAATTGTTACAGAATGTTATCTTCCTTACAAAATTGCGAAGATGATTGACTAGGAACTGTAAAACAAGTAAAATAAAAAGTGACGAATCGTATTATATAGGAAAGAAAAGGAGGGCAGACAGGTGACAACAGTATCAGATCAGGAATTGACAATGGCACCACTTCGAGGTAAAAGTGGTAAAGCCTTTATTGGTCAATATCCAAACGGTGAAAAAATCTTTATCAAGTTTAACACGACACCAATTTTACCAGCTCTTGCTAAAGAGCAGATTGCTCCGCAATTATTGTGGGTGCGACGTACAGGTAATGGCGATACAATGAGTGCACAGGAATGGCTTGATGGAAGAATTTTGACTAAAGAGGATATGGGTAGTAAACAAATTGTCCATATTCTTTTGCGTTTACACAAGTCACGACCATTGGTTAATCAATTACTACAGTTAAACTATAAGATTGAAAATCCGTATGATTTATTGGTTGACTGGGAAAAAAATGCACCATTGCAAATTCGTGAAAATACTTATTTGCAAGGTATTGTAAAAGAATTAAAACGTAGCTTGCCAGAATTTCGTTCTGAAGTTGCGACCATTGTACATGGAGATATCAAGCACAGTAACTGGGTCATTACAACAAGTGGTATGATTTATCTTGTTGACTGGGATTCTGTTCGTTTGACAGATCGAATGTACGACGTAGCCTTTCTTTTGAGTCACTATATTCCTTACACACGTTGGGGTGAGTGGTTGAATTATTATGGCTATAAAGACAATGAAAAAGTACGCAGTAAAGTTGCTTGGTACGGACAATTTTCATATCTTTCACAAATTTTGAAATGCTTTGATAAGCGAGATATGGAACATGTCAACCAAGAAATTTACGGCTTACGAAAATTTAGGGAGTTAGTTAGTAAAAAGAAATAATGCGAGTTAGAAAACGTAAGGGTGCTGAGGAGCACTTAGAAAATAACCCACACTATGTTATCTTAAATCCAGAAGAAGCAAAAGGTCATTGGCGTGAAGTCTTTGGTAATGATAACCCAATCCACATCGAAGTTGGTTCAGGAAAAGGAGCATTCATTACAGGAATGGCTTTGCAAAATCCAGATATTAACTATATCGGAATTGACATTCAAGTATCAGTACTTAGCTACGCTTTGGATAAAGTTTTAGATAGTCAAGCACCAAATGTTCGTTTGTTGCTAGTTGATGGTTCTGATTTGACAAATTATTTTGCGGATGGCGAAATTGATTTGATGTATTTGAATTTCTCAGATCCATGGCCTAAAAAGCGTCACGAAAAACGTCGTTTGACTTATAAAACATTTTTAGACACTTATCGTCAAATTTTACCGGAACATGGTGAAATTCACTTCAAAACTGATAACCGTGGCTTGTTCGAATACAGTTTGGCAAGTTTCTCACAATATGGCATGATTTTAAAACAAGTTTGGTTAGACTTACATGCTAGTGATTTTGAAGGAAATGTCATGACTGAATATGAAGAGAAATTTTCTAAAAAAGGTCAAGTCATTTATCGTGTGGAAGCACAGTTTCAGTAAACAGCTAATGTTAGCAAAAAGAAGTTAGGCGACTAATCTTCTTTTGGAGAGGTACTTAGTGGATAGGCGTAAGAAATGCTTAGGCTTTTAGGGGTTCGATTCCCTTCCTCTCCTTACACAATTGAATATAATAAAACGTCCTTTGGTTTTGAAAACAAGTTCAACTGTTTTTTGGGGCGTTTTTTGCATCTTTAAAGATTTTAATTGTCAAGTAATATAAAATCAATTGCATTATGAAAAGGAAAACTCACTAGAGTTAATGGTGGTATGTTGTTAGAAAACGTTATTTAGGTGATATTAGCAAGTGATTTAGAGCTTGCTTAGAATAGTGAGGCTGTATGCTTTTAGGTAGAGTAAAAGAATTATTATATAAGTATCAAGGCTGGTTGACCTATCTTGGGGCTTTAATCGCTTTTAACTTGATGCTTAATTTGGCTTATGATGAGATTGTAGTTAACCATGAAAATCCTGTAAAGTTAATTGTTTCGATTGTTGTATTGGGTGTAGTTATATTCGCCTCTTATATAGGTCGAAGACGGCACATGTTGTCCTACTTTATTCTTGAAAGTTCTGATGACATCAATATGTATGCTCTTGATTTGAATTATCGTTTTATGGCTATCAATCGAAATGATATTCGTCTGATGCAAGAAATCTTTAAATTCACTCCAAAGATTGGTGATTGTCCGCTACGGCATTTAGATGCTGAAAGATCAGCAGAGCTAAAAGCTAATGTCGATAGAGCACTGAAAGGTGAGACTTTTACGTCCTTAGATACTATCGAATATGATGGTAAGACACTTTATTGGCAAAATATGTTTTCACCGATTTATAATCGTCGCAAGAAAATTATTGGAGCTTTTTCAATCGTTGTCGATGTCACCGAGCAGCGCAAACAAGAATTAGCAATGCAAAAGATGGCTTATGAGGATGTTTTAACTCAGGTCCATAACCGCCGTTATATCGAGCTTGCTTTTGACGAATGTGTTCTTAACAAGACTGAAGAGATTACGGTTATCATGTCTGATTTGAATAAATTTAAAGAGGCTAATGACATTTATGGTCATGCTCGTGGGGACCAGATTTTAATTGAATATGGTGAGTTATTAACTAAGGTTATGCCAGAAAATGCTGTAGTTGCACGGCTTGGTGGTGATGAATTTGCAGTTTTACTTTCGGGGGTTACGAAACAACAGGCAGATTTTTTGATCAATCTTGTTAAGATTGAGATGATGGTAAAAGATATGCCTGTAACGGCTTCGCTCGGTTCCTATACAGATTCTTATGAAGCACATAAGACATTTGTTGATTTTTGTGCATGTGCTGATGAGAGAATGTATCGTGATAAAAATCAGAAAGGATAAGGCTTATGATTTATCAAGATCTTGTTATTGTTATTCCTGCCTTTGAACCTGATCATCGTATGTTAGAGTTATTGAGAGATATTCGATTACGAGAAGATAAACCTTTTGAAATTGTTCTTGTCGATGATGGCAGTGGACCAGATTATAAAGCTCTATTTGATGAAGCTAAAGAAAAATATGCTTGTCATTTATTGACGCATTCTGAAAATAAAGGTAAGGGTCGAGCTTTAAAAACAGCCATCTCATACATTATTGAACATTTACCACAAGCTAAAGGTATTGTAACCATTGATTCAGATGGTCAACACACTTATGAAGATACCCTAAAATGTCTAGATGAGTTTTTAAAATATCCAGAGAGCTTAGTGCTTGGGGTTAGAAAATTCGAAAACTCTGTTCCGCTTCGTAGTAAATTTGGTAATTTATTGACTCGTGATGTTTTAGATGCTTTTACTGGTATGAAGGTTTCTGATACTCAAACTGGTCTTCGTGTCTTACCAGCTAGCTGGTTAGAAAGAATGCTCGGGGTCGAGGGGGAACGTTATGAATTTGAGATGAATATGCTTTTAGCGGCTAAAGAAGGTGGTATTCCTATTCGTGAAGTCGGTATTGCGACTATCTATCTTGATGAAAATCAATCTTCACACTTTGATGTTATTCGTGATTCACTTCGCATTTATAAGGTATTCTTTAAGTATATTTTTTCATCACTATTCTCATTCTTAGTAGATATTGTTGCTTTTACGATTTTGATTTCACTCTTTAATGGTCTCAGTCTCAGTGCGGTAACCCTTGCTTCGGTTTTAGCACGTGCCATTTCATCAGTTGTGAATTATATTTTAAATCACAAGGTTGTTTTCAAGAAGGGTAAGGCAAGTAGTGCGGTTAAGTATTTTATCTTGGTTGTTGTACAAATCATGTTATCAAGTCTTTTGGTAACCCTTGTCGGAAATGCTTTGACAGCTGTTCCAATCTCAATTGTGAAAATTGTTGTTGATGGGGCACTCTTCTTCGTTAGCTATTTTGTTCAAAAGCACTTAGTCTTTAGTGGAGGTGGAAATGAAGAAGCTTAAAAACTTACTGTATATTGCCGCCTTTCTCACCACAATCTTTTACTTGACTTGGCGCTTGCTAGCAACAATTCCGTGGCATGATTCTTGGTTTGCTTTGATTTTTGGTCTGCTATTGTGGCTGAGTGAAGTGGTTTCGGCGATTACAGGTTATATTCTGATTTTAAACAAGCAGAAGAATTTTGAACTGGAAAAACCAGAGATTTCTTATGACCGTTATCCTGATGTTGATGTCTTGATTGCCACGCATAATGAAGACCCTGATTTGCTTTACAAGACCATTAATGCCTGTACTTACTTAGATTATCCTGACAAATCAAAGGTTCGCATCTTTGTCTGTGATGATACCAATCGTCCAGCAGTTGCTAAAATCGCAGAAGAACTTGGTGTTGGTTATTTTGGTTTATCTGATAATAAAGATGCCAAATCAGGAAACTATAATAATGCGCTTAGCAAAACATCAGCTCCGCTTGTGGCAACTTTTGATGCGGATATGATTCCATACCGTGAATTTTTGATGGAAGCTGTGCCATATTTCATTGAGCAGGTTGAAGCTTACGAAAGAGGCGATCATTATGACAAGCCAAAAATTGGGTTGATTCAAACTCCACAAAGCTTTTACAATGCGGATATTTTCCAATACAATCTTTTCTCAGAAGAAACTTTGCCGAATGAACAAGATTTCTTCTCAAAAGAAATCAACGTTTTTAACAATGCGCGTGGTGCAGCGGTTTATACTGGGTCTAATACAGTTATTTTTCGTAAGGCTATTGAAGATGTTGGTGGATTTCCGACAGATACCATTACTGAGGATTTTGAACTTGGTGTTCGAATGAATGCAGCAGGTTACGTCAATTATTCAACTAAAAATCCAATGGCTAGTGGTTTAACGCCAACTGACTTAAAGAGTGTTATCAAACAGCGCGTTCGTTGGGGACGTGGGGTTATCAGAAGTAGTTATAACATGAATGTCTTCTTCAATAAAAATTTGACGAAGGGGCAACGTTTGGTTTATATCAATGGTTATCTTTATTGGTGGTCATTCTTTAGACGTTTGTTATATATCTTGGCTCCGATTTTGTACACTGTCTTTCATGTGCGTGTTGTAGTGTCAAATATTTGGTTGCTCTTCTTTTTCTGGTTGCCAAGTTACGCCTTGACACGTTTATCAATGCGTGAAGTTTCAAAAGACTATCGAACACAAGTATGGGGTGAAATTGTTGAAACGATTTTTGCACCGTATTTGGTCATTCCTTTGATGATGGAATCCTTTGGGATTAGTGAAAAGAAATTTAAGGTTACTCGAAAAGGAAATGATTCTTCATGGACTTTGTACTTGTATGCTATTCCTTATGCGATTTTATGGCTGCTTGCTATGTATGGTCTAGTAACCTTTAACTATGGTAAATTTGGTTCGGAACTTTTCTATGGTAGTATCATTAGTTTCTGGCTCTTTTATCACATTGTTAATTTGACATTTGCTATTTTCTGTGCGATTGGTCGTCCAATTTATCGATCAAGCGAACGTTTTATTGTTGATGAACCGATGACTATCGATGTTGATGGAGAGTCTTACCAAGTTAGGGTTTGTGATATTTCAGAAACAGGAATTTCCTTTAGCTCTAACTTGCCACTTTATTTACCAAAAACAAAAGAGATAACACTTCATTTGCAATCGCGAAATTATCGTGCGACTGCAAAAGGATATGTGGTTCGTGTTGTGGTGGGTGAAAATGGCTGGCGATATGGAGTGCAATTCACTGAGGTTGAACTAGCTGATATTCGTGAATTTTATCAATACATTTACGACCGTATCAATCACAATTTGCCAACGCATAAGGATTCTTGGATGACAACTTGGGATGATTTGCTTGAAAACTTTAACCGACGTTTCCAAAGTAATGAACGTCCAGTTTCAGCATACGACCAAATTGCCTTACCAAAAGTGCGTCTAAATGAGGATGTTGAATACAACGGCATAAAACGTCAACTTAGAAAGACGAATTATTATTATATGACTTTTTCTGGGCAATTAGAAAATCCGCGCAGAAAGCCAATAGTTGACTTTATCTATCATGACATGTTCTTCAAGCTTGCCTTTGTCTCTTACGATATTGATAGAGATGAGTCACTCTACCAAGTGGTGAATCTTCCAACTCTGGAAAAATTACCTGCTTTTAAAGCTTTAGCAAATGAATGGAGGGAAAAAGTATGATATCGATTTTGAGATTACTTTTATTCTTTGCTATTACCATGGGTTATGATGCCTTTTTCCGAAATGCTTTGAAGATGAATCGTCGCTTGACGTGGGTTTTCACTTTCTCATTTATTACCTTGATTTTACATCTTGGTAGTTTAGTTGGCGAGATGCTAGAGACGGTTTATGCTATATCCGTTGTTGGTTGTCTCTTAAGTCTTTATCATCTGTGGAATATCTGGAAGAAAAGAATAAAATTCCGTAAGCTAGATTACATTGCCATTGGGATGATGCTTTATTTGCTTTTGTTTGGAGTGACACTTTGGAATTCTCCAATCTTGCATTATGATAATTTTACCCATTGGGCAACGATTGTAAAATTCTTCCACATCAATAACGCTCTTCCAACGCAGTATGATACGATTATTAGTTATTATACTTATCCTGTTGGTAGCTCACTCTTTATTTATTTCTTTACGACTATTGTTGGTTTCTCAGAAGGAAGTATGCTTGTTGGGCAATTCTTCTTAATTGCTTCCTGCCTTTATGCCATGTTTGGAGCATTGCGTGATGAACGTCGCGTTCTGATGGTTGCTATGGTATTTGCATCATTTGCAGTCTTTAATACGTTTAATGTAGCCATTCGATTGAATAACTTGTTGGTGGATTTCTTGTTACCAGTGCTAGCTTTGGCTGCGATAGCGGGTTGTTTTGCCTATCGTAATCGCTTCTGGATGATGTCGCTTCATACGGCAGTTATTCTAGAAATGTTGAGCATTGTCAAGGTCAGTGGATTGTTCTTTGCTTTTCTAGCTTTAGTGGTTTACATTGCATGCATGATACGCTTGTTTATTCGTAGAAGAGCACGATTGAAGGCTTTAGCCATGATGATTTTCACTTTGGTAGCAAGCTTCTTACCGTTTATTATTTGGCAAAAGCATGTGTCTAATAATTTCCCTGACGCGGCTAGTGCTAAGCATGCTGTTTCAATGACAGATTTAAGGCAAATTTTATCAGGTCATGTTGCTGGAGTACCAGAAAAGATTATCAATCTTTTTGTTAAATCAATCTTTGATATTAATAGCTTATCAACGCAGGGCATTATTATCCTTAACTTGATTTTATTGGTTGCCTTTATTATTATTGGTATTCGCTTAAAACATATCAAGAATGTTTTGGTTACATGGTTGTTTATTGATATTTCCATTGTGACTTACTATATTAGTATTCTCTTGATGTATCTAACAGCTATGCCGACAGATGAGGCTTTAGAGTTAGCTGGTTTTGAACGCTATGCTTCAAGTATGGTTATCTTTGCTTTTGGTTATCTGGTTATGGCACTTGCTTGGGAAATGGACAAATCCCTTTATGAACAAACCATTAGTCAACGTAATGCCAAATCCTATAAGAGCTTGTGGAATAAACGCTTGTACCAATACGCAACTTTGGGATTAACAGTTTACGCAGTGGGAATGTTGTTATCTGAAAACAACAGCATTGTCTTTAATAATAATCAAGAAACGAATAAGGTTTCTAAAGAGCTTCACAAGCTCACTGGAAATAACATGAATTCAACGAAAAAACGAATTCTTGTTGTAACAGCTGATAAAGAACATGTAGATAGTTTCTTTGTTCAATATGCTAGTCGTTATTATCTTTGGGATGTTAATGTTGATGCTAGGGAAAATTTTGTCTCAGCAGATAAAGAATTCTTAGATTTGATGAAGTCTTATAATGATAATGCAACAAGTTACTACCTTTGGAATGAAAATATTGAAGCTAGAGATGATTTTAACTTCACAGATAAAGATTTCATTGCCTTATTGAAGACTTACGATGAAGTGGTGATTTTGGATGATCACTACACTTTCAATGCTTTGACTAAGAAACTTTTTGGACGGACGTATGCTCCAGGAGTTTACAAAACATCAGATATTCTTTCTGGTAAAGGATGATTTTTCCTAGTCTAATAAGCTTTTGACTTGTCAAGGACATCAAATTATGTTACTATAATATAAAATAAGTAGAAGGAGGCGGAGTTTGTAACTTCGCCTCTTGTGTGTGCTTAATATCATTTTGGTGTTAAGCATTCTACTAATATCGTTGGTCTGCTTATAAGCTAGCCAATGTGATGAACTTTCTATTTTAATTTTGATAGATGAAGGAGGGGATTCTTATCGCAAACGCAAATACAATCATTGAATTGGTTACTGAAGCTGTTGCACCTGCTATTAAAGATCCGTTCGAATTGGTTGATGTTGAGTACGAAAAAATGGGCAGCGATTATGTCCTTAGTATCTTGATTGATAAACCTGAAGGAATTACAGTAGATGATACAGCTGAATTAACAGAAATTATCAGTCCTCTACTTGATGGCATCAAACCAGATCCATTTCCTGAACAATACATGTTGGAAGTGTCTAGCCCTGGTTTAGAGCGTCCGTTGAAGACTAAAGAAGCCCTTGAAAAGGCTGTAGGTTCTTATGTCAATGTGAGTCTTTACAAAGCTATCGATAAAATTAAGGTATTCCAAGGAGACCTTGTTGCTTTTGATGGTGACACATTGACAATTGATTATTTGGACAAAACACGCAAGAAAACCGTTGAAATTCCATATTCGACAGTTGCAAAAGCGCGTTTGGCAGTGAAATTGTAGTCAAACCACATTAACAAACTACAATCTGATTTTACTTAGATATAAACGAAAGGATTACGCTCTACTTATCCAGTAGAGCAATGAAAAAAATGAGCAAAGAAATGCTAGAAGCCTTCCGTATTTTGGAAGAAGAAAAACACATTAACAAAGACGATATCATCGACGCTGTCAAAGAATCTTTGAAATCAGCATATAAACGTCGTTATGGTCAATCTGAATCATGTGTTATTGAATTCGACGACAAAAAAGGAGACTTTAAAGTCTACACTGTTCGTGAAGTTGTTGAAGAAGTTTTTGATAGTCGTCTAGAAATCAGTTTGTCAGATGCATTAAAAATTAGTTCAGCTTACGAACTAGGTGACAAAATTCGTTTTGAAGAATCTGTTGCTGAATTTGGTCGTGTTGCTGCTCAGTCAGCTAAACAAACAATCATGGAAAAAATGCGTCGTCAAATCCGTGAAGTGACTTACAATGAGTACAAACAACACGAAGGCGAAATCATGACTGGTACAGTTGAACGCTTTGACCAACGTTTCATCTATGTTAACCTTGGTTCACTTGAAGCTCAATTGTCACACCAAGATCAAATTCCTGGTGAAACATGGAAATCAC
Organism: Streptococcus sp. UBA4344; assembly: GCF_002393675.1. NCBI lineage: Bacteria > Bacillati > Bacillota > Bacilli > Lactobacillales > Streptococcaceae > Streptococcus > Streptococcus sp. UBA4344. The sequence continues at coordinate 16,839 of NZ_DGTE01000047.1, read as the reverse complement.
ATGACCGTATCGAAGTTTACGTCTACAAAGTTGAAAACAATCCAAAAGGTGTTAACGTCTTTGTAAGTCGTAGCCACCCTCAATTTATCAAACGTATCATGGAACAAGAAATTCCTGAAGTATTTGATGGAACAGTTGAAATCATGAGTGTTTCACGTGAGGCTGGAGATCGTACAAAAGTTGCTGTTCGTAGCCACAATCCAAATGTTGACGCTATCGGTACAATCGTTGGTCGTGGTGGAAGCAACATTAAAAAAGTTATCAGTAAATTCCATCCAAAACGTTATGATGCTAAAGCTGGTGTTGAAGTTCCTGTTGAAGAAAACATTGATGTTATCCAATGGGTTGAAGATCCAGCAGAATTCATCTATAACGCTATTGCACCAGCTGAAGTAGACATGGTTCTTTTCGACGAAGAAGACAGTAAACGTGCTACAGTTGTTGTTCCTGACAACAAATTATCACTTGCTATCGGTCGTCGTGGACAAAACGTTCGCTTGGCTGCTCACTTGACTGGCTACCGTATCGACATTAAATCTGCTTCAGAATATGAAGCCCTTGAAGCTGAACGTGAAGCACATGAAGCACCAGCTGAGGAAGTTGTTGAATCTGCTGATACAGAAGTTGTAGCAAACGACGCAGAATAAGAAAGATAGAGGTGTTTCATGGCTAAAACACGTAAAATACCTTTAAGAAAATCAGTTGTTTCAGGTGAAGTGATTGATAAACGTGATTTACTTCGCATCGTCAAAAACAAAGAAGGAGAGATTTTTATCGATCCAACTGGTAAGAAAAATGGCCGTGGAGCTTATATTAAACTTGATAACGCAGAAGCGCTTCAAGCCAAAGAAAAACGCGTCTTTAACCGTAGCTTTTCAATGGAGGTTCCTGAATCGTTTTATGATGAATTGATTGCTTACGTAGATCACAAAGTCAAAAGAAGAGAGTTAGGTCTTGAATAACCACCAAAGATTGTCAAATTTAATTGGACTAGCACAGCGTGCAGGAAAAGTAATTTCTGGAGAAGAATTGGTCATTAAGGCTATCCAGACTGGAAAAGCTAAGCTTGTTTTTCTAGCAAATGATGCTGGTGATAATTTGACAAAGAAAACAACTGATAAAAGTCATTATTACAAAGTAGAAGTCTCCACAGTGTTTAACACACTGGAATTAAGTGCTGCGCTTGGTAAACCACGTAAAGTGGTTGCCATAGCAGACGCTGGATTTTCAAAGAAAATGAGGACTCTTATGAACTAACAGAATAGGAGGACATCAATTGTCAAAGAAAAGATTATATGAAATCGCTAAAGAACTGGGCAAGTCAAGCAAAGAGGTTGTTGAGTATGCTCAAGAATTAGGACTTGATGTGAAGAGCCATTCTTCTAGCGTTGAAGAATCTGATGCCAAACGAATTGCGGCAAAATTCTCGGGCAATGCTAAACTTGCTGCAGCAAAAGCTAAAGTAGAAAAAGCAGTTGAGAAAACTGTTGTGGAAGCTCCTAAGGCAGCTCCTGCAAAACCTCAAAGCCGTAATTTCAAGGCAGAACGTGAAGCGCGTGCTAAGGCTGAAGCTGAAAAACGGGCTAAAGGCGGCGATAAAAAGCGCAATAACAATCAAGGACGCGACACTCGTTCAAATCGTGACAGACAAGAGAATGCCCAAAATAATCGCAAGCAACGCGATCGCAATTCTCAAAATCATAATCGAAGAGATCAGCAGCGTGATAATCACCAGAGAGATCAACGAAATGATCGCAATCAATCAGCTAAGCCACGTATCGATTTCAAGGCACGTGCAGCTGCATTGAAAGCAGAACAAAATGCTGAGTACTCTCGTCAAAGCGAAAATCGCATTCACGAAAAAGAATCAGCTAAGCGTAAAGCAAAGGCAGTAAAAGAGCAAGAACATAAAGCTCGTGTGGATGCTAAAGCTAAGGCTGAAGAGCATAAAGCAAAAGCAGCAAAACCTGCAGCGCCTGCACCTCAACATGTAGTTGCAGAACAAGCAGCGCCGGCTGTTGATAAACGTCGTAAGAAACAAGTACGTCCTGAAAAATCACGTGATTATGAACGTGATAATGAAGATGGACCACGCAAGAATAGAAAAAACTGGAATAATCAAAACCAAGTGAGAAATCAAAGAAATAGTAACTGGAATAATAACAAGAAAAACAAAAAAGGTAAACATAACAATCGTAACAACGCTCCAAAACCTGTAACTGAGCGTAAGTTCCACGAATTACCTAAAGAATTTGAATACACTGAAGGCATGACAGTCGCTGAAATCGCAAAACGTATTAAACGCGAACCAGCTGAAATCGTCAAAAAACTCTTCATGATGGGTGTTATGGCAACTCAAAACCAATCCCTCGACAGCGATACAATCGAATTGTTGATGGTTGATTACGGTATTGAAGCACATAAAAAAGTCGAAGTCGATGAAGCTGATATTGAACGCTTCTTCGCAGATGAAGGTTACCTCAACCCTGATAAAATGGTTGAACGTGCTCCTGTCGTAACAATCATGGGACACGTTGACCACGGTAAAACAACCCTTCTTGATACTCTTCGTAATTCACGTGTCGCTACAGGCGAAGCTGGTGGTATCACTCAACATATCGGTGCTTACCAAATTGTTGAAAATGGTAAGAAAATTACTTTCCTTGATACACCAGGACACGCGGCCTTTACATCTATGCGTGCACGTGGTGCGTCAATCACAGATATCACTATCTTGATTGTTGCCGCAGATGATGGTGTTATGCCTCAAACAGTTGAAGCTATTAACCACTCTAAAGCCGCTGGTGTACCAATCATCGTTGCTATCAACAAGATTGATAAACCAGGTGCTAACCCAGAACGTGTTATTGGTGAATTGGCAGAACACGGAATCATCTCAACTGCTTGGGGTGGTGATTGTGAATTCGTTGAAATTTCAGCCAAATTCGGTAAAAACATTGATGAATTGCTAGAAACAGTTCTTCTTGTTGCTGAAATGGAAGAATTGAAAGCTGACCCAACAGTTCGTGCTATCGGTACAGTTATCGAAGCTCGTCTTGATAAAGGTAAAGGTGCTATTGCAACACTTCTTGTTCAACAAGGTACCCTTCATGTTCAAGACCCAATCGTTGTAGGTAACACATTCGGTCGTGTACGTGCCATGGTTAATGATCTTGGACGTCGTGTTAAAGTAGCTGAACCATCAACACCAGTATCAATTACTGGTCTGAATGAAGTTCCTATGGCTGGTGACCACTTCGCTGTTTATGAAGATGAAAAAGCTGCACGTGCAGCTGGTGAAGAACGTGCTAAACGTGCTTTGATGAAACAACGTCAAGTTACACAACGTGTTAGTCTTGAAAACCTCTTTGACACACTTAAAGCTGGTGAAGTTAAGACTGTTAATGTCATCATCAAAGCCGACGTACAAGGTTCTGTTGAAGCCCTTGCTGCATCACTTCTTAAGATTGATGTTGAAGGTGTTAAAGTCTCAGTTGTTCACTCAGCTGTAGGTGCTATCAATGAATCAGATGTTACTTTGGCGGAAGCTTCAAACGCCTTCATCATTGGATTTAACGTACGTCCTACACCACAAGCACGTCAACAAGCTGAAACTGATGAAGTAGATATTCGTCTTCACTCAATTATCTATAAAGTTATTGAAGAAGTTGAAGATGCTATGAAAGGTATGCTTGACCCTGAATACAAAGAAAAAATCATCGGTGAAGCTATCATCCGTGAAACATTTAAAGTATCTAAAGTTGGTACAATCGGTGGATTCATGGTTACAAGTGGTAAGATTACTCGTGATGCTAGCGCACGTGTCATCCGTGACGGTGTTGTTATCTTCGACGGTAAACTTGCTAGTCTTAAACACTTCAAAGATGACGTTAAAGAAATCGGAAACGGCCAAGAAGGTGGTTTGATGATTGAAAACTACAACGATATTAAAGTTGATGACGTTATCGAAGCTTACGTTATGGAAGAAATTAAACGTTAGGGAGTAAGACAGAACCCCAAAAAGCAGGTTCGCCGTCTTACCCCCGCACGGTTGAGTAGGGTTGTAAAAGCTGATTTATCAGCGTATTAGAATCCACTCAACTACTGCGCCAAGTATTGTGGCTGAAGCCACTAATACTTGTACGGCAAGCACTATGGTGCCTTGCCTAAACGTTACACTAGTCTAAAACTTTCAGTATAATCGACTGAAAGTTTTAGACGTCGAAACGCTCCATTTTCTATGAGACTAAAATCTCCAACGAGAATACGGCAAGCACTATAGTATCTTGCCTAAACGTTACAGTTATAAATGAATAAAAGCTAGGCTTGCTTAGCCTAGCTTTTTCAAAAAGATTAGAAAGGAAATGATTATGGCTAATCATCGTGTCGACCGTGTTGGTATGGAAATCAAACGCGAAGTCAATGAAATTTTACACAAAAAAGTTCGTGACCCACGTGTTCAAGATGTGACAATTACTGATGTTCAAATGCTTGGAGACCTTTCAATGGCTAAAGTGTATTACACAATTCACTCTGAACTTGCATCAGATAATCAAAAAGCACAAATTGGTCTTGAAAAAGCTAAAGGTACAATCAAACGCGAACTTGGTCGCAACTTGACAATGTACAAAATTCCAGATTTGACATTCATTAAAGATGAGTCAATCGAATACGGAAATAAAATTGATCAAATGCTTCGTGATTTGGAAGCTAAAAAATAATTTAAAATCATATATTCAAAAGTGGGCTGCCAATTGGCGGCCCTTTTTGAGTGTGATATAATGAAAGTGGTTTAGCGAGGAATATTGAGAAGATGAAAATTACGGTTTATTTGGGTTCTAGTTTTGGAAAGGACCCTATTTATAAGAAAGCAATTGTTGAGTTAGGTCATTGGTTAGTAAAAGAGCACCATCAATTAGTCTACGGTGGTAGTAAAGATGGCTTAATGGGAGTTCTGGCGGATACTGTTTTAGCAGATGGAGGTGAGGCATATGGCATCATCCCTCTTGATTTTAAAAAACGTGAAAAAGCCCATCTTCATTTAACAGAACTGACTCTGGTAGCGGATATGGATGAGCGTAAGCGACTTTTAATGGAAAATGGCGACGTTTTCTTAGCTTTTCCAGGCGGTCCTGGGACATTAGAGGAAATTATTCAGGCTTTTTCATGGGCCCGTATTGGTCTTCACCATAAGCCTTGTATTTTTCTTAATATAAATGGTTACTACAATCCTTTAAAAGAGTTTTTTGATCAAATGGTGGCGACAGGATTTTTAAATCAATCTGATTGTGATAAGGCTATTTTTGTTAATGATTTACAAGAATTATCAGCGTTTATGGTTGCCTATCGGAAAGAAAAGTAGGTGATAAGTCGATGGATATCAGAGAGCTTTTTTCACAAGACGATGATTTGATGACGATTTTTAGAATAATAGAGCAGCTTGATTTAAAGGATTCGTGGCTAGCTGCGGGTACGTTACGTAATTATATCTGGAATGTTCTATCAGGAAAACCTGGATTATCAGATACCAGTGATCTTGATGTCGTCTTCTATGATCCAGAAGTTACTTACGAAGAAACATTAGCGCTACAAAATCAGCTTCAGTTACGTTATCCGAATTATCAATGGGAAGTCAAAAATCAAGTGTTAATGCATATTCATAGTCCGCACACTAAGCCATATCAAAGTGCGACCGATGCCATTAGCAAATACCCAGAGCGTTGTACGGCAATTGCAGCGCGACTTAAAGATGAGCATTTGGAAGTTTTTTTACCTTATGGGGCTGCTGATATTTTTGATTTTGTTGTGCAACCAACCCCACATTTTTTAGCTGACTCAGAACGTATGGAGGTTTATCATAAACGACAACAAAAGAAAAATTGGCAAAAGAAATGGCCACGTTTGCAAATTATGGATGAAAGAATTAGAATGTGAAGTGTAAAGTCTCTTAATTACTCATAGACTCAGTGCCTTTGGGTATTGTTAAAAAAGCTCGAAATAGTTTGTTTCGAGTTTTTTTAGTAGTTATAGTTGACAAATGTAGACTATAGAAATATAATTAATTTACAAATGTAAACTAAATGATTTTTTTAGAAAGGAATGCTATGTCAATTTCAAAATCGGAGTGGGAAATCATGCGAGTGATTTGGACTAAAGAAGAGGCAACTAGTGGGCAGATTCTTGAGATTTTAGGAAATAAAAATGACTGGACAGCTTCAACGGTTAAAACTTTTTTAAAGCGCTTAGTCGATAAAGGTTATCTGGTAAGAACAAGGTCTGGTAAGTCTTATCTTTATTCAAGTACTCTCACTGAACAAGATGCTATGAACCAACAGGTTGATGACTTATTTGATAAATTTTGTCAGCGTAAGCACACAATGATTCTTAAGCATCTACTCAAAGAAACTCCCATGACCTTAACTGACATCGCTGATTTGCAAGCTCTGCTATTAGCCAAAAAAGAAGAAGCTTTGGATGAAGTGCCTTGTAATTGTATTCCTGGACAATGTCGTTGTAAAGAACATGTTGGTCTTTAATGGTTGATTTGTGATATTTTGACAGAAAGGTGTCTTATGGAAAAAGAAGAAGTCTTTGTCATTGATGGCATGACCTGTGCGGCCTGTGCTTTAACTGTCGAAAATGCTGTCAATAAAATAGATCATGTCGATTCGGCTGTTGTCAATCTAACAACAGAGAAAATGATTGTCCGCTACAATCCTGATTTAGTCAGTGAGGCAGAAATTGAAAAAGCGGTGGTTGACGCTGGTTATGGCGCTTGTGTCTTTGACCCGACAACAGCTAAAAGTCAATCAGAACGTCAAAGTGAAGCCACTCATAACATGTGGCACAAATTTTTATGGTCTGCTTTATTTGCTGTTCCTTTGCTTTATCTTTCAATGGGAAGTATGATGGGACTCTGGGTTCCACAAATCGTTAGCTTGTCAGTTCATCCGTTGGCTTATGCGCTGGTTCAGCTAGCTTTGACTTTACCCGTCATGTATTTTGGGCGTCGCTTTTATGTTAATGGTTTTCGTGCTTTAGCTAAAGCTCATCCCAATATGGATTCCTTGGTTGCTTTAGCGACAAGTGCTGCCTTTTTATACAGTCTTTACAGCACTTACCACATCGCCTTAGGGCATGTACACCACGCGCATATGCTTTACTTTGAATCAGTTGCGGTGATTTTAACTTTGATTACTTTGGGAAAATACTTTGAAACTCTTTCAAAAGGACGTACTTCAGATGCTATTCAAAAGTTATTAACGCTGTCAGCCAAAGAAGCAACAGTTATTCGTGGTGGTATTGAGCAAACTGTACCAATTGATCAAGTACTTGTTGGTGACTTTATCTTGGTTAAACCAGGTGAAAAAATTCCTGTTGATGGCATTGTGGTTTCAGGACATTCAGCCATCGATGAATCGATGCTAACTGGTGAGAGTATTCCTGTTGAAAAAAATGCTGATGATAAGGTCTTTGGTGCTTCTATTAATGGACAAGGTTCGCTAACTATTCGAGCTGAAAAAGTCGGTGACGAAACGCTTTTAGCACAGATTGTTAAATTGGTAGAAGATGCTCAACAAACTAAAGCACCTATCGCCAAGATTGCTGATAGGGTTGCTGGGGTCTTTGTGCCAGCAGTTATGACTATTGCTTTGGTCACTTTCTTATTCTGGTATTTTGCCAAGGGTGAAAGTTTCGTCTTTGCCCTTCAAGTCGCTATCGCCGTTTTGGTGATTGCTTGTCCATGTGCTCTTGGACTTGCCACACCAACAGCCATCATGGTCGGAACTGGTCGAGGCGCTGAAAATGGGATTCTTTACAAACGTGGTGATGTCCTTGAAAATGCTCATCACATTGATACTATGGTCTTTGATAAGACAGGAACCATCACGCAAGGAAAACCACAAGTTGTTGATATTATTGCCTATCACGGTGACGAAAGTAAGCTACTTGGCCAGGTTGCATCTATTGAAAAATATTCAGAACACCCACTTAGTCAGGCAATCGTAGAAAAAGCTGCCGCTGCTAAGTTATCTTTGACAGAAGTTGAAGAGTTTACTTCACTAACAGGACTTGGACTTCAAGCTAGCGTTAATGGTCAGACGATTTCGGTTGGTAATCGCAGACTAATGGAAAATCACCATGTTGATTTAAGTAGAAGTGAAGAAGCAGTACTAGCTGCGACTCAAAAAGGCCAAACACCAATTTATGTTTCGGCTAATCAGCAGCTTCTGGGTGTGATTACAGTGGCAGATTTATTAAAAGCAGATAGCAAAGAGACTGTTGCTAAATTACAAGAACAAGGCATTGATGTTGTCATGTTAACAGGTGATAATAGTAAAACTGCGCAAGCAATAGCTAATCAAGCGGGAATTAAGACCGTCATTAGCGAAGTTTTACCAGACCAAAAATCACAAGCCATCAAAGATTTGCAAAGTCAAGGGAAAATGGTTGCTATGGTTGGAGATGGGATTAATGATGCGCCGGCTCTGGCTAGTTCAGATATCGGGATTGCAGTAGGAACTGGAACGGATATTGCTATCGAGTCAGCTGATATTATTCTGATGAAACCGAAAATTTCGGATGTTCTTAAAGCTTTGAGTATCAGTCGTTTAACTATTAAAGTGGTTAAAGAAAATCTTTTCTGGGCTTTCATTTATAATATCTTGGCGATTCCAATTGCTATGGGAGTCTTGTATCTCTTTGGAGGACCGTTACTTAATCCGATGATAGCGGGTCTTGCCATGGGATTTAGCTCAGTTTCAGTCGTTTTAAATGCACTTCGCTTAAAATATATAAAAATAGATTAATGCTTAAAAAAGGAGTTTCACATGGAAAAAACATATGAAGTTACTGGCATGAAATGCCAAGGATGTGTCACAAAAGTGACTGAAAAATTATCAGCTGTTCCTGGCGTGAAAGCAGTTAATGTTGATTTAGAGAAAAAACAAGCCACTATCACAGGACGTCCATTTAAGTTCTTTTTAAAACGTGCGCTTAAAGGAACAAAATTTAGCCTCGGAAAAGAAATTAAGTAAAATTTAGAAAAACAGAGCTTGCTCTGTTTTTTTACTTCTTTAAAAATGATAAACTAGTCTAGTAAGAAAAAATATAGTTTGGAATCAAAATGACGATGAATGTTTGGGATTTATTGAGTATCATTGGTTCTATTGCTTTTGCTTTGTCTGGAGCAATTGTAGCAATGGAAGAAGATTTTGATATACTTGGGATTTTTATCCTAGGGTTTGTGACTGCTTTTGGCGGTGGGGCGATTCGTAATCTTTTAATTGGTTTGCCTATCAGTGCCCTCTGGTCACAAAGTCAGTGCTTTTATTTTGCTCTAGCGGCCATGTTGTTTATCATGATATTTCCAAATATCATTACGCATAAAGGTTGGAGAAAAGCTGAAGTCTTAACGGATGCTATCGGATTAGCAGCTTTTAGTGTTCAAGGGGCTATGTACGCTGTTAAATTACATCAACCTTTAAGTGCAGTGATTGTAGCAGCTGTTTTAACAGGTGCCGGTGGCGGTATCGTTCGAGATATTTTAGCAGGTCGGAAACCAAGTGTCCTTAGAAGTGAAGTATATGCTGGTTGGGCAATTTTAGCAGCGCTAGCCATTTATTTTAAAATCGTTCATAATGATCCTGGCTATTATTTATTAGTTGTAATTCTGACAATCTTACGTATGATAGGCTACTGGCGTCAGTGGCATTTGCCAAAAATTAAACGGAAGGTCTCTAAAAATGATTAAATTAATTGCAATCGATTTAGATGGAACATTACTAAATTCAGATAAAAAAATTCCTGAAGAAAATATTAAAGCAATCCAAAAAGCAGCACAAGCTGGTGTTAAAATCGTTCTTTGTACAGGACGTCCAAAATCAGGAATTCTTCCCTATTTTGAAAAATTAGGACTGACTGATGAAGAGTACATCATTATGAACAATGGTTGTACGATTTACAATACAAGAAATTGGGAATTGGTTAGTTATGCTCAAGTGTCAAATGACGAATTAGATAAGCTTAATCATGCTATTTCAGAATATCCAGATGTTTGCTTAACGTTGACAGGTGAAAAACATTATTACGCTGTTGGAAACGAAGTCCCAGAATTAGTTCAATACGATGCAGGGCTTGTTTTTGATACAGCAATTGCAGCTAGTCTAGAAGAAATGAAAGCAACATCAGAAGTAATTTTCCAAGCTATGTACATGGCGAGAGCCCCTCAACTAGATCCTTTCCAAGAAGCTAAAGAAGAAGCTTTAGCAAAAGAATTTAGTGTGGTTCGTAGTCAAGAATATATCTTTGAAGCTATGCCAAAAGGCTACACGAAAGCAACTGCTTTAAAAGCTTTATCAGAAAAACTTGGCTTTTCTCCATCTGAAGTCATGGCACTTGGTGATGCAGCAAATGATTTAGAAATGCTAGAATTTGCAGACCACAGTGTCGCTATGGGAAATGCGACAGATGAAGTGAAAGCTATTTGTCGCTATGAAACAACAACTAACGACCAAGCGGGTGTTGCTCAAGCTATCTATGACTACGTTTTAAAATAATAACTAAGAAAATAAAAAAGACCGCCCAAGTTTAACTTGGGCGGTCTTATCTTCTTATAAGAAAAGCGGTAAACCGATTGCGGCAACTTCCTCTGCTGGGATACGCATATCATCAGCTACCCAGTTAGAGATTACTGAGATAATGGCGTTGCTCCAGAACGAATTGGTGTAGCGGGAATCGTGTTTTTTCTTGAACCTTTGATAAGCTTTTAGACGTTTAGAGACAATGCTCGTCAAAAGTTTTTCTAGGTGTTGCTCAAAAATCGTGCAAAGAACTTGCGCTTCTTTTTTAGCTTCGGTCAATATGAAAAGCCAAGCTTGGGAGAGCTGACTTTTCAAATCGAATTCTTTGAGACCACGAAAAATACGACGAACGATTTGGGTTAGAATAGACTCTAAAATAGCTTCTTTAGATTTGTAATTACGATAGAATGCGTTGCGTGAGACACCTGCTTTAGCAACGAGTTCAGAGATAGTAATTTGGCTCAAGGTTTTCTTTTCAAGAAGGAGCAAAAGTGCCGTTTCTAAAGCCTCACGAGTGAGTTTTCGAGATTCTTTATTAGAAACTTGCAGATTTTGCAAGGACTTTTTTGAAATTGTCTTTTCCGTCATGACAAAAACCTCTTACTTGTGACATCTGATTGTTTTTAATACTAAGATAAAGGCATTAATGATATAATTTTAGGTGAAAATACTTTGTTTGTCAAATAAATTTTAAATTCAAATGGATTGGAGGAAATAGCTATGACTTGGAAAATCGTTACAGATTCTGGATGCGACCTTCGCCGTATTGAAGGGCTTGCAGAACACACAGAATTTCAAAATGTACCATTGACGATTCAAATTGGTTCAGAACTTTTTGTGGATGATGAAGGATTAGATGTTGCTGATATGATGACAACGATGTACGCAAGTCCAGTTTCATCAAAATCAAGCTGTCCTAGTCCAGATGCCTTTTTACAAGCTTACCAAGGTGCTGAAAATGTTATTGCTATTACCATTACAGGTAATCTTTCAGGAAGTCACAATAGTGCACAAGTTGCAAAACACATGCTCTTAGAGGAACACCCAAATGTGAATGTTCACGTGATTGATTCTCTTTCAGCAGGTGGCGAAATCGATTTGATTGTTCTTGAGTTGAATCGCTTGATTGCGCAAGGATTAAGCTTTGATGAAGTGGTTGAAGCTATCACAGCTTATCAAGAAAAGACAAAATTATTGTTTGTTTTAGCACGTGTGGATAACCTTGTTAAAAATGGTCGCTTGAACAAATTAGTCGGAAAAGTTGTTGGACTTTTGAACATTCGCATGGTTGGTAAAGCAAGTAACGAAGGAAAATTGGAACTTCTTCACAAGGCACGTGGCCAGAAAAAAGCTGTTCAAGCAACAGTTGATGAGATGTTCAAAGAAGGTTACCAAGGCGGAAAAGTGATTATTACGCATGCTAACAATGAAAAAGCTTGTCAACAATTGAGCGATAAAATCAAAGAAAAATACCCTCAGGCTGATGTTACCTTTGTACCAGCATCAGGTCTTTGCAGTTTTTATGGTGAAGATGGTGGTATCTTATTGGGGTACGAAACAGTGTAAGTTAAAAAAGCTAGGACAATGTCCTAGTTTTTTTAGTAAAAGAACTGTATTTTATGATGGCAATTAAAGTAGTAATAGTAATAACAATATCCATAAATAATGCTGGATAAGCTTTGATAGTAAAGTCATAAAATGACCAGAGCAACATATTTTCAACAGTGACCCAACGAAGCCATTGCACCTTATTAGTAGCAAAAGAAATAATAGTATAAGACACAGATGAAATTAGGGGAAGCAAACCAATTAATCCTAGATTATTGAAATACGTTCCAGCAGAAACCTGTATAATCACCAAAATAATGGTTGTGTAGATAGAATCCCATTTTTTAATCATAAGTGTGTTACGAATAATGGATACGCTGATAGAAATCGCACCAGTGTAGCCACCAAGTAAAAAATTAGCAATCATCGTGAAGAAATAATCCGATAATTGCCAAGTTAACATACTTTTTTTGGTTTTAGCAAATGATGATGTTGCTAAACAAGTTGCTCCAATCGCAGAAAAGATAAGTCCGATTGTCATCGATTAATAACTGTATGAGTTGTAATTGCCATTAGTTACAGTTGTTGAATCGGTAGTATTGTCAGTTGAGTTTGTTGTATTCAAAGAAGTTGTTGTATCGACACTTGAAATTGCGTTAGAAACAGCATCAAGTCGAGCTTGTAGTTGATTTTTTTTATCTTGATTAGTTACAGCGTCAATAGCAGCTTGTGCAGCACTAACATTGTCACTTGTTTGTTCAGATTCGGCAGTAGCAACAGCATTTTCTGCATTGCTTTGATTGGTAACCTCTGCTGAAACAGCGTCTAATTGAGATTGTAAATCTGTCTTTTTAGCTTCATCAGAAATTTTATTAATAGCAGCTTGTGCGTTAGTCACAGCATCTGCTGAAGGATTAGCTTTAGCTTGATCCAACAATGATTGGGCATTAGCTTCTAAATCAGCTTCACTTGATGATGACGAAGATGTAGCAGAAGTTCGTGGTTCTGAACTTGAAGTACTCGTATGCGTATTACCAAAGAAAAGATAAATACCACCTGCAAAGGCAATTAAAATAATACTTAGAATAAAATAAGTAACTTCACTTCTTGATGTTTTCATAAAAGCTCCTTTTATAAAAAAATTAAATATGATGTGATAAAAAAACGATATTACAAGTCTGGTAAATAAACAGATTTAGTAGTGTTACGTGATAAGCACGATATCTCTAACTATTATAACATATAAATGGGAGCACATTAGTTTTTTTCTAAAAAGCTCCATTATTTTTAGCTTTTTTTATCATTTTTATTTGGAAATGCTGCTTTAGCATGAAGAAAAATCCCCTTTCTTAAAAGATTGGTATTATTCAGTTAGTTATCATTTTAGAAAAAAGCTTAAAAAATACTTGTTTGTTTTCTGCGAATACATTAAAATGGAGGTATCGGGGTTTTTTTCCGAGAAAATTATGATATTGAGGATAAGACTGTGTCAGTAAATTGGCAAGAAATTGCTTTTGGTTTTTTTGGAGGTCTAGGACTCTTTCTCTTTAGTATTAAATACATGGGAGACGGTCTTCAACAGGCTGCGGGAGATAGACTTCGTTTTTATATCGACAAATATACGAGTAATCCTTTCTTAGGAATTCTTGTTGGTTTAGCCATGTCAGCCCTAATCCAATCAAGTTCAGGGGTAACAGTTATTACTGTTGGACTGGTGTCAGCGGGACTTTTAACCTTAAGACAAGCGATTGGTATTGTCATGGGAGCCAATATTGGGACGACTGTAACGTCCTTTCTGATTGGTTTTAATTTGGGTGACTATGCACTTCCAATGATCTTTCTTGGTGCCGCTTTGCTATTTTTTACGTCAAATCGACGTTTGAATAATATCGGGCGTATCATCTTTGGTGTAGGAGGAATTTTCTTTTCACTAAACATTATGGGTGATGCTATGGAACCGCTGAAATCTGTTTCAGCCTTTCAAGATTATTTAGCAACCTTGGGTGACAAACCAATTATGGGGGTTTTGATTGGGACTGGCTTGACTATGCTTATCCAATCATCAGCAGCAATCATCGGTATTTTACAAGGATTGTATGCTGGTCATTTACTTGATCTTCAAGGGTCAATTCCAATCCTTTTGGGAAGTAATATCGGTACTTGTATCACAGCCGTGCTTGCAGCGATTGGTTCTAACATCGCAGCAAAACGAGTGGCTGGGGCTCACGTTCTTTTCAACGTTGTCGGAACAGTGCTCTTTATGGTTTTATTGGTGCCATTTACTAGCTTAATGCAGTGGATGGAAGTTCATTTCAATTTAACACCAGCCATGACAGTTGCTTTTGCACATGGTACTTTTAATATTACAAATACCATTTTGCTCTTCCCATTTATCGGAACTTTGGCATTTGTTGTGACAAAATTAATTCCTGGTGAAGATGAAGCTGTTAAATACAAAGCTGTTTACCTTGATAAGATTATTTTAAAACAAGCGCCAGCTATTGCCCTTGGTAACGCTAAAAAGCAATTGATTCACTTGGGTGCTTTTGCAACGCAAGCTTTTGAAGCAGCATTCTTATTTGTTGAAACATGCAATGAAAAATATGCTGATAAAACGCAAAAATTTGAGGATACAATTAATAATGTCGATGAAGAATTGACAAAATACTTAATTGATCTTTCAAGTGAACAATTGAATCAACACGAAAGTGAAATTTTATCAAGTATTTTAGATTCATCACGTGATTTAGAACGCATTGGAGATCACAGTATTAGCCTAGTTCACTTGATGGAACATAATATTTCAAAAGATATTACCTTCTCACAATCAGCTGTTCAAGAAATCGATAAACTTTATCATGAAACACATCGTATGATTTTGGATTCATTGAAAGTTATCATTGATAATGACCTAGAATTGGCAGGAGAGTTGGTGGAACGTCATAAAGAAATTGCGCATTTGGAACGTCGCATTCGCAAAAATCACATTAAACGTATGAACAATGGCGAATGTACACCGCTTGCAGGGGTTAACTTTATCGACTTAATCACACCATGTACACGTATCACTGACCATGCTTTGAACTTGGTTGAAAAAGTACTTGAAAATCAAATTTAATAATAAATCGAACATCTTTGAGGCAGTGATGCTTCAAGGGTGTTTTTTTTTGGATAAAGACCAATATAAAATTGGTCTAATTTTGGTATATACCATTTACAAAAAAGCGCTTTTATTTTATAATATAAACATGGAGGCGATTCAAATGACAAAATATATTAAAGCAGATGAATTTTACTATCCTTACCATGTTAAAGGGGCAGGCTACTTGGCTATCGAAGGAAATGATTTCGGTGAATGGCAAGAAGAAGCACCGCATGGCGCAGAAATTATAGATTATACAGGTTTTAGTGTGGCACCTGGCTTAGTAGACACACACATTCATGGTTTTGCTGGTGTTGATGTCATGGATAATAATCAAGAAGCTTTCGAAACGATGAGTAAAGCACTTTTAGGAGCTGGAGTGACAAGCTTCTTGCCAACTGCCCTGACAGCATCTTTTGAAACACTTGATGATATTTGTCGTACGGTAGCTGATTTTGCAGGTCAAGAAAGTGGAGCACGTATTCAAGGATTGTTCTTTGAGGGACCATATTTCACAGAGAAATATAAAGGGGCTCAAAATCCATCTTACATGCGAAATCCATCTATAGCTGAACTAGATCAATGGCTTGAAAGTTCAAAAGGACTATTGAAAAAGATAGCTTTAGCACCTGAACGTGATGAGGTAGAAGACTTTATCAATTATGCAAATAGTAAAGATGTTATCGTTGCTCTAGGGCATTCAGATGCGACTTATGAACAAGCAGTTCAAGCCGTTGAAGCAGGTGCTTCTGTCTGGGTTCATGCCTATAATGGCATGCGTGGACTTAATCATCGTGAACCAGGTATGGTTGGTGCGATTTATGAGCTGCCAAATACTTATGCTGAATTAATTTGTGATGGACATCATGTGCATCCATCAGCTTGTGATATTTTGATGCATCAAAAAGACCACGAACATGTGGTTTTGATCACTGACTGCATGAGTGCTGGTGGTCTTGAAGATGGTGACTATATGCTGGGTGAATATCCGGTTACTGTTGAAAAAGGAACAGCACGCCTAAAATCAAATGGAGCACTTGCTGGGTCTATCCTTCAACTGAAAGATGCTGTTAAAAATGTTGTGAATTGGGGAATTGCTTCAAAAGCACAAGCTATTGGCATGGCGAGTCTTGCAGCAGCTATTTCGGTTGGTATTGACGATAAATGTGGTCAGATTAAAAAAGGACACAAAGCTGATTTTATCATTTTGGATAAAGATCTTGATCTTCGAGCAACATACCTTGGTGGACAGGAAGTCTGGAATGCGTAGAAAATAAGAAGAAGTTGACTTTACTAGCTTTTAGTAAAATCAGCTTCTTTTGTTATCCACTAGACACTCAATTACATTTGTGCTAAAATAGCTGGTAAAGAGAGAAAGCCTCATGGTGTTTCTTAGCGAGTCCGAGGTGGTGGAAGTCGGATGGAACTGAAGTGAGTCGCTGGCGCTTTCGCTTAGCAATGCTAAGTTAAAATCAGATAAATGAAGTAATAAAATAGGGTGGAACCGCGTTTTAACGCCCCTTATGAGGTATCATATGGGTGTTTTGGCGGTTCTTTTATTATGGA
>NZ_DGTE01000043.1:0-9599 GCF_002393675.1 Streptococcus sp. UBA4344 | reverse complement strand
TGGACGAAAAGACAAAAGAAGATGCTTTTTACACAAACCTTGAGTTTGGTACAGCAGGTATGCGTGGGGTTATTGGCGCTGGTACAAACCGTATCAACGTTTATGTAGTACGCCAAGCTACTGAAGGTCTTGCAAAACTTATCGAAACAAAAGGTGAAGACGTTAAAAAACGTGGTGTTGCTATCGCTTACGATTCACGCCACTTCTCACCTGAATTTGCTTTTGAGTCAGCTCAAGTTTTAGCAAAACACGGCATTAAGGCTTATGTTTTTGAATCACTTCGCCCTACTCCAGAATTGTCATTTGCTGTTCGTCACCTTGGTACATTTGCTGGTATCATGGTGACTGCAAGTCACAACCCTGCACCATTCAACGGTTACAAAGTTTACGGTGAAGATGGTGGACAAATGCCACCTGCTGATGCTGATGCTTTGACTGATTTCATTCGTGCTATCGATGATCCATTTGCTATCGAATTAGCTGATCTTGAAGAAAGCAAAGCTTCTGGTCTTATTGAAGTTATCGGTGAAAATGTCGATGCTGAATATCTTAAAGAAGTTAAAGATGTTAACATCAACCAAAAATTGATTGATGAATATGGTAAAGACATGAAAATTGTCTATACTCCACTTCACGGTACAGGTGAAATGCTTGCACGTCGTGCGCTTGCTCAAGCTGGTTTTGAATCAGTTCAAGTTGTTGAAGCTCAAGCTGTTCCAGATCCAGACTTCTCAACTGTAAAATCACCAAACCCTGAAAACCAAGAAGCATTTGCACTTGCTGAAGAACTTGGACGTAAAGTCGATGCTGATGTTCTTGTTGCAACTGACCCAGACGCTGACCGTCTTGGTGTTGAAATTCGCCAAGCAGATGGTTCATACCGCAACCTTTCAGGTAACCAAATCGGTGCTATCATCGCTAAATACATTCTTGAAGCACACAAAACTGCTGGAACTCTTCCAGAAAACGCAGCTTTAGCAAAATCAATTGTGTCTACTGAATTGGTTACAAAAATTGCTGAAAGTTATGGCGCTAAAATGTTTAACGTTTTGACTGGTTTCAAATTCATCGCAGAAAAAATTCAAGAATTCGAAGAAAAACACAACCACACTTATATGTTTGGTTTTGAAGAAAGTTTTGGTTACCTAATCAAACCTTTCGTACGTGATAAAGATGCTGTTCAAGCTGTTCTTATCGTAGCTGAAATTGCTGCTTACTACCGTTCACGTGGATTAACTCTTGCTGATGGTATTGAAGAAATCTACAAAGAATACGGATACTTCGCAGAAAAAACTATTTCAGTAACTCTTAGTGGTGTTGATGGCGCTGCTGAAATTAAGAAAATCATGGATAAATTCCGTGACAATGCCCCAGTTCAATTTAACGCAACAGATGTTGTTAAAACTGAAGACTTCTTGGCTCAAACAGCTACAAGTGCAGCTGGCGTTGAAAAATTGACAACACCACCAAGTAACGTTTTGAAATACACTCTTGCCGATGATTCTTGGATTGCGGTTCGTCCTTCAGGTACTGAACCAAAAATCAAATTCTACTTCGCTACTGTTGGTAAAGATTTAGCTGACGCTGAAGCTAAAATTGCTAACATCGAAAAAGAAATCAATGCATTTGTTAAATAAATCTAATTAATGATGTTTAAACTCCTTCTATTTTTATAGAGGGAGTTTTTTATGCATTGCTTTTCAGTTTAAGAACATTAAAGGTTAGTTATCTATTGATTTACATAAATATATTTACATAAAAAGAAACAACACCTAAGGGAGAAAAGGTGTTGTTATGTTGTTTTTTAGAGAGTTTGCATTTCATGAATTGGTTGTTTTAAATATTACCTGTTAACCATGCAACGATAAAGAATAATGCGAAACCAAAGAGATAGATAAGACCGATGATTGATAAAACTTTCAACCATGGTTTGATTTGGTGTTCTTTGTTGTTGACCAATGAATAGTTCAAGTAGCCAAAGAACGGAGTTGTAATAAATGACGCAATCATCGCAAAGCGAAGCATTGTTGCCACGTTACCAGCAAATAGATAAACAATAACGAGACCAACTGCTGCAGTCACAGTCATCCAAATGTAAAGAGCTTTTTGTGATGACTCTTTTTTACCGAGCAACAAACGAAGAGATTCGTTATTGGCACGAGAGTAACCATCAATAACAGTGATAACTGTACCAAAGATGCATAGGAAGGCGATTAAAGTAATCAAGAAACGAGCCCATTCACCAAGAACTTCAGCATACATATTAACAAACTGAGCGATATAAGCTGCTGATGCTCCTTGTACTTCTTCACCAGAGCCAAATTGAATTAAGGCACCAAGCGCACAGAAGATAAGTGCTAAGATTGCTGTTCCAATGTAACCAATATTAAAATCAAAAACAGCATCCTTCTCTGACATATTGACTGTTTTACGTTTTTCAACTGACCACATTGAATTGATGGCTGAAATTTCAATCGGACAAGGCATCCATCCCATCAATGAAACGATAAATGGTAGAGCAGCCATGCGCCAAGGTGTAGGCGCTTCAAAGTTTGGAGCATATTCACGATGTTTAAATAATGCAATGACTACCGCAAGAACAGTTGCAATTGTTAAAGCAGTCATTACCCATTTCGCAAGTGAATCAAGGAAGCGATAACCACCAATAAGTAACATTGCCCAGATGATCACAATGATAATTGTAGTTAGTTGAGAGATACTCATCCCAAGACCATTTGGGAATACGTTATATAAGATGGCTGCGCAAAGGATACCGACACCTGCTGTATTTACAATAGCTGAAAATACATTCAAAATGAAGAAAATGGCAAGCCAACCTTTTCCTTTTTCAGCATATCCTTCAATCAAGCTTTTGTTATTTTCCATTGTGTATTGTGAACCGAAACGGAAAAATGGATATTTGAAGATGTTAATCAAAATGATTAGCAAAGCCAATTGCCATCCATAGATAGCTCCTGCTTGTGTAGATGAAACGATGTGTGAGCCGCCAACTGCAGCTGATGCCATTAGAATACCAGGGCCAAGTGCTTTTAACTTAGTACGCCAGGTTGACTGTTGTTCTATATTTTCAGTCATAAAATAGACCTCTTTCTAAATAAACTTTTCAACTTTCAGATAATTCTGAATTGTGCAAGAATTATTTTACAACTCAAACCAACAAAAGTCAACCTTTTTGCGTAAATTTTCTGAAAAAACTGAAAAATATTTTTTGAATTTATTTTTTTATATTAGCTCTTAAATTACCTACTAAAAAAGCCAAGAGCAATTCTTGACTTTTTTAGTTAGTGAATTCTCAATATCTAAAGTATTTCACATAACCAACCACTACTATTATTAAAATCAAAATAGCAATTATCAATTCAAGTAAAAATAAAGCATTTAACCAATGATAAGCTACAAAAATCTTTTACTTCCCTTTAATGCAGTCGCTGAAACAATAAGAGGAAAAGTTAAGGCTGAGAAACCTGGATTAAAAACATTTTTCAATATTCTAGGAACGTGGTATAGAACAATAAAATATAAGACTTGTGATAAGAGAACTAATCCAAGTAGTAAAGGATGATGAACAGTCTCAAAAGCGTTCTGATAGGCTACAAGTACAAGTGCAGGAGCACAAAGTGTCGCCAAATTTGCTCGTATGTCTTCTAGGATACCATGTCTATAAAGCCTTAAAAAACAACGGGTAATAACATAATGACAGTGAATAATATATAAGCAAAAATGATTTTGCCTAGATGTGAGTAACCTGTCCATGGAACAGTTACGCTAGATATCCCAATTCCGATATAAAGGACTGCCCAAGAGGAAAAACATTACTCAATTTAAAATTCCAAAGAAAACGTTTTGAAAAAACAATTATATAAATGATTAGCAGGATAAAAGATAGCCACCAGATGCTTCGAAAAATCAATTCAGTGATTCCGTACAAATCTGGAAAAACATCACAATAAACAATCATTAGCCTACCTTGCATTAAAAGTGTTGGAAAAATTGAGGCTGTCAAAGGGTCTTTTAAGCTAGCTAAGTAAGTATGAAGGGATTTAATAACAGCAATCATTAAGAAGAAATACAAAACAAATGCTATCCCACCCAAGATATAGCGTAATATCAATGAATAATCACCTAAAATATTCCCAAGCGAAAAGAAGCTTAATCCAAGCCCCCCAATGCTAAAGGAGGTTCTTTTACCTTTCTCATGCATTCTCCTTAATTTATAATTTTTTCTAAAATAATTGCGTAAAAAATACCTCATGCCAATATTTAACACGAGGTGTTTTTTATTTTATCATAAAAGCGTTAAAGTCAAAAGACCTTTAAAAATTTAGAATAAGCTTTTGAAGAAATTAACGATAGCTTGCCAAATGTTTGCCAAAAAGCCTTTCCCTGATTCAATAGCACTTGAAGAATCAAAGTTAAGATTAATTCCCTTAAAGGTTGATCCAGCATTTGAAACAATGCTATCTTTCAAAGAAGCCAAAGCTGATTTGAAACTACTGCTATCAATAATACTTGATTTTGAAAGATTAAAAGCAAAGTTGACAATCATATTGATTTGATTGTTTGATAAAACATCTTTTAATTTATAATTATCAAGTGTTTCATCAACGATTTTACGGACATCATCTTTTGACACGTTTGAACCTGCATCTGCTACTGCTGATTTAATATCTGCTAAGGCAACGTTCAATTTATCAGCATCATAGCCATCAGTTCCTTGATTTTCAGCGTTAATCGTTGACAAAGTGTTCAATTCTTCTTGTGCCAATTGTTTACTTTCATCAGAAACTTTGGCACCATTTTCTTCAAGTGAGTAATAAATACCTGCTAAAGCTGATTCACCAGTTACTGGGATTGGAGAAGCTACTGTGATTGCAGCATGCTCAATTCCAAGAGTAACAGCAGCGTTTCGATACATATCAGAAGTCACTTTTGTGATATTCTCAGGAGTGACAATATTAACTGTCAATGTCTCTGAAGAGCCTAGTTTTTGAATTTTTACTGATGAATACAGCTGCAAGCTTGGATCGTCAGCAACATCCATAATATTTGCATAAGCACTAGTTGTAATTGTTTTAACACTTGTGTCTTTTGAACTGTCATAACCAAGTAAAGATAATGTTTGATTGCGTTGATCATCAGACAAAGAATAACCTAAAACGTAATCTGGTTGAACATATGTTTCATCAATAACATCTTGAACAGAATTGCTTGCTGCCTGAACATGCCCAACAGTTACTGTTGAAAATAAAGCTAGCGCACAAGCCATAAGCGTTTTTTTAAATTTCATCTTAATTAATTCCTTTCACTTAGGTATTTAATTATAGCACTTCTTGTCTAAAGCGTCTGAAAAAAACTGTACTTACTCGTGTAATTCTAAAGGTAAACCATCTGGATCAAAGAAGAAAGTCATTTTTTTACCAGTATAGTCATCATGACGGATAGGTTGTACGTAAACACCCATTTCTTCGAGTTCTGCTTTATAGGCTTCGATATTTTCTACATAGAAAGCTAAGTGGCGAAGACCGCACGCCTCCATGTGATACTCAGGTTGCCCAACTCGCTTTGGAGGAGCAACATAGGCTGGATCTGACGTTTTGTTTCCAAAAATTTCTAGCTCAATAGAACCACATTTCAAATCTAACTTATAATCATGACGCTCCGGACGATGATTTTCACGAATAATGTCAAAACCAAGTTTATTAACGTAAAAATCTCGTGATTTGTCATAATCAGATACAATAAGAGCCACATGGTGAACAGCAATTAGTTTCATAAAAATCTCCTTATAAGATATTGTCAGAAAAAAAGCTGAGAATAAAACTTACTCCCAGCTTTTTCTTTAAAAGGTCATTTGATTGTAAGAATAATCAAAGGCTTTATGTATGTCATTAGATGCCTTGTCATAGGCAACCGCTGATTCTAAACTACCTCTGACAACGATTCTCGCAGTTGCTTCCTGATCGGTACACGTTACTAATGTAACTAAGGCTTGATCGGGAACATCATTTAAGACATCTGAACGATCAGGTGCCACTGAAAAAGTGTCGGTGATAACATATGTATAAACATTTGATTTATCTGTAAGATAAATCTTCATTCCGGCTTTCGCATTTTCCAAAGGAGAAAACAACATCTTTGATGAACCAGAAACGCCAAAAACATGATGACTAGCAAGGGCATAGTTATTTTGCCCACCCATTACTTGATCCTCTTTCATCGTTCCAGCACCATAAGATAATTCAGTATTTCCTAAACCTTTAAAGATTGGTAAGTTGATACCAAGATCTGGTACGGCGATACTACCAATGACAGGAAGATCTGTCTTAGTTGATTGAGTTTTTAAAACAGACTGAACCGTGACGGGTTCAACCGCAGAGAAATCAAAAGTAACTTTCGCCTTTTGGTTATCTTGAAGTTTCTTTTTAGTCACTTTATTGATTTGATAACGATTTGACTGATGACCAATCAAAAAATTACAAATGGATTGGTTAAAAATCAAAGCAAGCCCAAATAATAATAAAATCAAGGAAATTGTGACTCTAAGAAATGTCAAGAAACGATGCGTTTTCTTCTCTTTTTTTACCATTCTAATCTTCTACTTCTTCAGTTTCTTGTTCTTCTTCTGGTTGTACAAGAGCAAGTGTCATGATTTTAGCGTCCTGATCAAGGCGCATAATTTTAACACCAAGTGTTGCACGACCAGTTTGTGAGATATCAGCAACACTTGTACGAATCATAACACCAGTATCAGTAATAACCATGATATCTTCATCACCATTTACGGTTACAAGTCCAGCTAATTGACCATTTTTTTCAGTGATATTAGCAGTCTTGATACCTTTACCACCGCGACCTTTAGTTGGGTACTCAGAAGCAAGCGTACGTTTACCGTACCCTTTTTCAGTAATGACAAGAACCTCTTGATCATCTGTAATACGTGATGCGCCGATGACTTCATCTCCTTCACGAAGGTTAACCCCACGAACACCAGTTGCTGAACGGCTCATACTGCGAACATCAGATTCATTAAAGCGAACACTGTATCCTGTTTTAGTACCAATGATGATATCATCACTACCGTTAGTGCGGATAACATTAATCAACTCATCGCCATCTTTAAGGTTAAGTGCCTTAAGACCATTTTGACGGATATTGCTAAATTCAGATTCTTTAGTACGTTTAACGACACCTTGACGTGTGACAAAGAATAAGTAATTTTCGTGATCGTCACTACCTTTTTCACTGATAATTGTCTGAACGATTTCACCTTCGTCAAGTTTTAGAAGGTTGACGATTGGCAAACCTTTTGCAGTTCGTCCATATTCAGGAATTTCATAACCTTTCAAACGGTATACACGCCCTTTATTTGTCATGAAATAAACATGATCATGAGTGTTGGTAGATACTAATTCACGAACAAAATCATCATCATTAACACCTGTACCTTGAATACCGCGTCCACCACGACGTTGTGCTCGGAATTCATCTTGAGCTAAACGTTTGATGTAACCTTTATTTGAAAGAGTAATCAAGACATCTTCTTCTTCAATCAAGTCTTCATCTTCGAGTGAAAGGACTTCACCAACCATCAATTCTGTACGACGTGGATCAGCGTACTTACGTTTGATTTCGTCCATTTCTTCTTTGATGATTGTAATTACACGTTCCGGTTTTGCCAAAACATCAGCCAAATCAGCAATCAAAGCAAGAAGATCATCGTATTCAGCTTGGATTTTTTCGCGTTCCAATCCTGTCAAACGACGAAGACGCATATCAAGGATAGCTTGACTTTGACGTTCAGATAAGTCAAAACGACTCATCAATTCGCCTTGAGCAATCACGTCAGTTTCACTGTTCCGGATAATGCTGATGACTTCATCAAGATGATCAAGAGCAATTAGCAATCCTTCTAAGATGTGAGCACGTTTTTCAGCTTTAGCCTTATCAAACTCTGTACGACGTACAATAACTTCTTTTTGGTGTTCAATGTAATCAACGATGATTTGTTTCAAAGAAAGAATCTTTGGAACACCTTTTTCAATAGCAAGCATGTTAAAGCTGAAGTTTGTTTGCAAGCTAGTAAGTTTGAATAAGTTATTTAGAATAACGTTTGCTGATGCGTCACGACGCACTTCAATGATAAATCGGATACCTTCACGGCTTGATTCATCACGAACGGCGGTAATTCCTTCGATACGTTTTTCTTGTGCTAAACGAACGATGTGTTCGTGAACTTTTGTCTTATTAACACCATATGGGAATTCTGTAACAACGATACGTTCACGGCCACTCTTAGTTGTTTCAATCTCAGTACGTGAACGTAATACGATAGATCCTTTACCTGTTTCATAAGCTTTACGAATACCAGATTTACCCATAACTAGAGCTCCTGTTGGGAAATCGGGACCAGGCAATACTTCCATTAATTCACGAGTTGTGACATCAGGATTATCCATGACTAATTTAACGGCATCAATAGATTCACCTAAGTTATGTGGCGGAATATTTGTTGCCATACCAACAGCAATACCAGTAGCACCATTAACAAGTAAGTTAGGAAAACGTGATGGCAAAACAAGTGGTTCACGTTCACTACCATCGTAGTTATCTTGGAAATCAACAGTATTTTTGTTAATATCGCGAAGCATTTCAAGAGCGATTTTACTCATACGTGCTTCTGTATAACGTTGTGCGGCAGCGCCGTCACCGTCCATAGAACCAAAGTTTCCGTGTCCGTCAACAAGCATATGGCGGTAACTCCACCATTGTGCCATACGAACCATAGCTTCATAAATTGATGAATCACCGTGTGGGTGATATTTACCCATAACATCACCGACGATACGGGCGGATTTAACAAATGGTTTATCTGGTGTAACACCAGCTTCACTCATACCATAGATAATTCTTCTATGGACTGGTTTTAAACCATCTCTGACATCTGGAATTGCACGAGAAACAATAACAGACATCGCGTAATCTAAGAAGGAACTTTTAACTGTAGACACTAATGGAATATTGGTTAATCCAGCAGCAATACCGGCTTCAATGATATCTTCACCACCGGATTTGACTTCTTGTTAGACTTCTTCAGTATTTTCTTCTTCAGAAACTACTTCTTCGTTTTCTAATTTTTCATCTTCGAATGTCATATATTTTTTCTCCTTTCATTAGATGTCTAAGTTCTTAACAAACTTCGCGTTTGTGTGAATGAATTCTTTTCTTGGATCGACATTATCGCCCATTAAGTCAGTGAAGACTTGTTCGGCAAGAATAGCGTCATCAAGAGTAACTCTTAACATCTTTCTATTTTTTGGATCCATAGTGGTTTCCCATAATTGTTCAGCATCCATTTCACCAAGACCTTTATAACGTTGGAATGGATAGCCTGGTTTTAATTTTAATTTTTGTTTAATTGTTTCTAATTGGTCGTCATTGTAGGCGTAATATTGCTTACCATGATATTCGACTTTATATAGAGGAGGTTGAGCGATATAAACGTAGCCTTCTGTAATTAAAGGACGCATAAATCTGTAGAAGAAAGTTAATAATAAGATACGGATGTGAGAACCATCGAC
>NZ_DGTE01000027.1:31894-67905 GCF_002393675.1 Streptococcus sp. UBA4344 | reverse complement strand
GCATAGGCTGTGCGTTCACCGTTTACGATTTGGTAAGCATCAGCACCCTTACCAGCAATAATAACAGCATCATTTTCATTTGTAGTAGCTGCCATGGCTTTGGCGATAGCTTTTTCACGATCTACTTGAATAGCTAGCGGACGAGTAACTTGATTTGCAATTTCCTCAGCAATTGTTTGTGGATCTTCGTAGTTAGGGTCGTCAGCTGTCAAAATCACCTGAAGATCTGGGTGAGTATTGATGACGCGTGCAAAGTCAGCACGACGACTTTCGCCCTTATTACCAGTAGCTCCTAGAATCAAATGTAATGTTCCAGTTTGGTGTTCTTCAACAACTGACAATAGTTTTTCAAGACTATCACCATTGTGCGCGTAATCGACGAAAACTTTAGCGCCATTTGCTTGCGTAATAACTTCCATACGACCAGGAACACTTGTTTCAGCGATTCCTTTTTTGATGTCAGAAGGACTTGTTCCTAAGCGAAGACAAGCAAGACCAGCTGCCATGGCATTTTCTTGGTTAAATGAGCCAATAAGTTGGATGTCATAATGTCCAGCAAGTTTGCCAGTCGCGTCAAAATCAAATGCTCGGCCATTTTCAATAGTATTATCAGAACCCTTACCATAAAAATCATGAGGAAGATGAGCTACTTGTTCGGCGACCACTCCAAAATGATCCATGCCTGCATTTACAACAACGGCTTTACTGTTAGCCATCAACAGTCGTTTGTGGTAGAAATAATCTTCAAAGGTTGGGTGCTCAATTGGCCCGATGTGGTCTGGACTAATGTTAAGAAAAGCACCGACATCAAAAGTTAGACCATATACACGGTCAACAAGGTAGGCTTGACTAGAAACTTCCATGATAAGGTGAGTCATACCATTATCAACAGCTGTCGCCATCATTTTGAAGAGATCAAGACTTTCTGGTGTTGTTAGTTTTGATTTGAAGAATGTTTCGCCATCGAGGGTTGTATTCATAGTTGAAAACATAGCTGGTTTGTGACTTTGTTTTAAAATGTTATAAGCAAAGTATGCAGCAGTCGTTTTTCCTTTTGTCCCTGTAAAAGCAATAATTTTTAGTTTTTCTTCAGGATGACCGTAGAATTCCATCGCAATCAGGCTCATAGCTTTTTTGATATCTGTAACGATAATAGCAGGAATATCTAGTTCATAGTCAACTTGGCTGACGTAGAAAGGTAAGCCTTTTTGGATAGCTTGCTCAAGATATTCTTTTTTAAAGGTCGCACCTTTGGCAAAGAATAGTGTTGAACTGTCTACGTCTCGGCTATCAAAACTAATTTTAGAAAAAGTAGGATTTTCTGCCCAATTAAGACTGTAATGATTATGGAAGATCACTTCACGGAAATTATGATCTTTTTTCAAAATGTCGAGGGTTTTTTCAAGTGTAATCATACTCTCTATTTTAGACTTAATGTCCTTGTTTTACAAGTCACAGGCAAAAGTTTATAATAAAAAGTAACGCTTATTTTAAAATTAGGAAGAATACTATGTCTGAAAACAAAACAAATGTGACACAGCAACAGCAGATGGTGCGTGGAGCTGCTTGGTTAACAGCTTCAAACTTCATCAGTCGTCTCTTGGGTGCCTTCTATATTATTCCATGGTATGCATGGATGGGCACACACAGTGAACAAGCTAATGCTCTTTTTGGAATGGGCTATAACATTTATGCTGTATTCCTATTAATTTCAACGGCTGGGATTCCTGTAGCCATTGCTAAGCAAGTTTCCAAGTATAATACTCTTGGACAAGAAGAGACCAGCTATTACCTTTTACGCAAAATTTTAAAATTAACCTTATTACTTGGGTTGATTTTTGCGGCAATTATGTATCTTGGAGCACCACTTCAAGCTGCCTGGAGTGGTGGTGGCGACGATTTGGTTCGCGTTATGAAAAGCTTATCTTGGGCGGTATTGATTTTCCCATCGATGAGTGTTCTTCGTGGATTCTTTCAAGGTTTTAACAACTTAAAACCTTATGCCATGAGCCAAATTGCTGAACAAGTGATTCGTGTGATTTGGATGTTGCTTACAGCTTTTATGATTATGAAGATTGGCTCTGGCGACTATGTCTCAGCCGTTGTACAATCGACGTTTGCAGCCTTTATCGGAATGATTGCCAGTGTGATGGTGCTCATTTTCTTCCTTTGGAAAGAAGGAAAACTACAGGCTATTTTATCTAAGGAAAATGAAGAGATTGATATCGATGCTAATGCGATTATCATCGAAACCGTAAAAGAAGCAATTCCATTTATCATCACTGGAGCAGCAATTCAATTGTTCCAACTTGTTGACCAATGGTCTTTCATTAATTCAATGAAACTCTTTACCTCGCATAGTTTGAAAGAATTGCAAATCTTGTACGCTTATTTGTCAAGTAATCCAAATAAAGTTACGATGATTTTGATTTCTCTGGCAACAGCAATTGGTGGTGCAGGTATTCCACTTTTGACAGAAAACTTTGTCAATAAAGATAGAAAAGCTGCTGCACATTTGGTGATTAATAGTTTACAAATGTTGTGCATGGTGCTTTTCCCAGCTATGATGGGAGCTATTATTTTGGCTCAACCTCTCTACACTCTTTTCTATGGTGCACCAAATAGCGATGCATTATGGTTGTTCGTTGGTGCTTTGATTCAAGTGATTTTCTTGGCACTTTATAGTTTGTTAGCACCAATGTTGCAAGCACTTTTTGAAAACCGCAAAGCAATTCACTATTTTGCGTATGGCTTAGTTGTCAAGATTGTTTTGCAAGTACCATTTATCTTTTTATTTAAAGCTTATGGACCACTTTTATCAACGGCTATTGGTTTGATGGTTCCAATTGTTCTGATGTTTAATCAAATTCACCAAGTAACACACTTTAACCGCAAGGCATTATGGCGAGGCATTCTTTTGGTGACTATTTTAACAGCTATCATGGGAGTGGTTGTTGCTTTAGGAACATTTGGCCTTCACTTCATTATCAGTCCAACGACTCGTATTGGTAGTGTGATTTATCTAGTTCTCATGGGAGCGCTTGGTGTTGCTGTTTATGGCTTCTTAGCTTTGGCAACTCATCTCTTAGATAAATTAATTGGAAGTCGAGCAAAAGCATTGCGTCAAAAATTCCATCTAGAGTAAAAAACAGTCTACAGGGCTAAATTTGCTTTTAATTTCTAGACTCGTGAAAGAGGCTGAGACAAAAGTTCTCAGCTTCTTTTTTATGTAGTTATAATAAGCAAGGCATAGTGTTGACTGATTTCTAATATGCTGATAAATCAGCTTTTAAAATATCACTTCCTTTTTAGCTATAGTTTTTTCTTATAGCTAAGTATCAAGAATTAGAATAGCTAAAAGGCATGCATTTTAGAAAATAAATGTTAGAATAAGGTCTATAAATTTTTGACAGATCGTATATGAGATGAGAAGGGGGACTATTATGAAAAGTGACTGTAGATTGGCTACTATTTTAGCTCATGCTGGGATCAAGTCGGATGAAGCAACGGGAGCTCTTGCAGCACCGATTCATTTTTCAACGACTTATCAACATCCTGAATTTGGAAAATCAACTGGATTTGATTATACAAGAACGAAAAATCCAACACGTGCTACCCTTGAAAAAACACTGGCAGCGATTGAAAAAGCAGATTATGCCTTAGCGACTTCATCAGGAATGAGCGCTATTGTTTTGGCACTTGAAATTTTTCCTGTTGGGGCAAAAGTAGTAGCTGCGCGTGATTTGTATGGCGGGTCTTTCCGTTGGTTTAATGACAAGGAAAAAGAAGGACGTTTTGAGTTTACCTATGCTAATTCAGAAACTGACCTTATAGCTGCAATTTCTGAAGAGACGGATATCGTTTACCTTGAAACACCGACGAATCCTTTGATGATTGAATTTGACATTGTGAAAGTTGCAGAAGTTGCACATGCCAATGGAGCTAAATTAGTCGTTGATAACACATTTTATAGTCCGATTTATCAAAATCCAATTGCTCTTGGAGCTGATATCGTGGTTCATTCAGCTACAAAATATTTAGCGGGTCACAATGATGTTCTTGCAGGCGTTGTGATTACCAGTGATAAAGCTATATATGAAAAACTTTTTTATAATCTGAATACTACAGGACCTACCCTTTCTCCTTTTGATTCCTACATGTTAATGCGAGGTCTCAAGACTCTTAAACTTCGTATGGAAAAAGCCACAGAAAATGCTCACGAAATTGTTGCCTTTTTGAAAAATTCATCAGCTGTCAAAGAGGTGCTTTATACTGGAAAAGGTGGTATGATTTCATTTAAGGTGGTTGATGAAACGAAAATTCCTGATATCATTAATCATCTAGAGATTATCACATTTGCAGAAAGTCTTGGAGGTGTAGAAAGTCTAATCACTTATCCAAGAACGCAAACGCACGCTGATATTCCTGAAGATGTTCGTCTTTCTTACGGTTTGACTAATGATTTATTACGTTTGTCAATCGGTATTGAAGACGTTGAAGATTTGATTGAAGATTTGAAAAATGCTTTGGAGGGGTAATATGGGAAAATATGATTTTACAAGTAGACCCAATCGTCTAAATCAGTTTACTTATAAATGGCAAAGCTCAGAAAAAAATCCAGATTTGCTTCAATTGTGGGTAGCTGACATGGATTTCTTACCTGTTCCAGAAATTAAACAGGCCATCATTGATTACGGTCAGGAACATATTTTTGGCTATAATTATTTTAAAGATTCTCTCTATCAATCCGTGATTGATTGGGAAAAAAATGAGCATGGCTATGAGATTAAAAAGGAAGATATTTCTTTTATTGACGGTGTTGTCCCAGCCATTTCGGTCGCTATTCAAGCTTTTACAGAAAAAGGCGATGCTGTCTTGATTAATTCGCCAGTCTATTATCCCTTTGCTCGTACTATTCGCCTTAATGATCGTAAGTTGGTTGAAAATTCATTGCTGATTAGAAATGGGCATTTTGAAATTGATTTTGAGCAGTTGGAAAAAGACATTGTGGAAAATCAGGTTAAACTTTATGTCTTTTGCAGTCCGCATAATCCTGGTGGACGTGTTTGGTCAAAGGATGAATTGCAAAAAATTGGTCAGCTTTGCAAAAAACACGGTGTTATTTTGGTTTCAGATGAAATTCATCAAGATTTAGCCCTTTTTGGTCACACTCATCATTCTTTCAATACAATTGATGATAGCTTTAAAGACTTTACCTTGGTTTTATCGTCAGCAACGAAGACTTTTAATATTGCAGGAACTAAGAATAGTTTCGTGATTATTCAGAATCCGACTTTGCGACGAAAATTTCAACGTGTTCAACTGGCTAATAATCAGCATGAAGTTCCAACAATTGGTATGATTACTACAGAAACCGCCTTTACTTATGGCAAACCTTGGTTAGAAGAACTCAAAAAAGTGGTTGAAAAAAATATCGATTATCTTGTCGACTATTTTGAAAAAAATACAAAAATCAAGGTCATGAAACCAGAAGGAACTTACTTGGTTTGGTTAGATTTTTCTGCTTATGGCATTGAACAACCGCAATTGGATGAAAAATTGCAAAAAGAAGCAAAAGTGGTTTTAAATGATGGCTCACATTTTGGTAAAGAAGGAAAAACTTTTGCACGTTTGAATGCTGCAACGCCTTTTGAGACTATCAAAGAAGCAAGCAAACGCATTGCTGAGGTTTTTGGAAAATAATGGCAGGAGAAATCCTGCTTTTTTTAGTATTTTAAAACGCTATTATGATAAAAATGTGACATTCGTCATAAAAATTTAGCAAATTTCCCTATTTTCTGCTATAATTGGTAAGGTTAAACTAAATTCAGTATAAAGGAGTACAATCATGGGAAAATTCCAAGTTATCTCACACCCGCTTATCCAACACAAATTGTCAATTTTACGTCGTACAACAACTTCAACTAAAGATTTTCGCGAATTGGTTAACGAAATCGCTATGCTTATGGGCTATGAAGTTTCTCGCGACCTTCCATTAGAAGATGTTGAAATTGAAACACCTATTACAAAAACAACTCAAAAACAATTGACTGGTAAAAAATTGGCAATTGTTCCTATCCTACGTGCTGGTATCGGTATGGTTGATGGTTTCTTGAGCCTTATCCCAGCGGCTAAAGTTGGTCACATTGGTATGTACCGTGACGAAGAAACTTTACAACCCGTTGAATATCTTGTGAAATTACCAGAAGATATCGATCAACGCCAAATCTTTGTGGTAGACCCAATGCTTGCAACTGGTGGTTCTGCAATTTTGGCTGTTGACTCACTTAAAAAACGTGGTGCTGCAAACATCAAATTTATTTGTCTTGTTGCTGCTCCAGAAGGTGTTAAAGCTCTTCAAGAAGCTCACCCAGACATCGATATCTATACAGCTGCTCTTGATGAAAAATTGAACGAAAATGGTTACATCGTACCAGGTCTTGGTGACGCTGGTGACCGTTTGTTTGGTACAAAATAAAGCTAAGCTTACTGCTTAATTAACAATAAAAAGGTTTGCGTTCGGTTGAGAACGCAAACCTTTTTTAATCATGAATATGGTTAGAAATATTTTTGGCAAATTCTTGAGCAGCTAAAGGAAGGGTTTGCCAGTTTTTCCAAGCCAAAACGATGGTCCGAAATGGTTTTTCAGTAATGTGACGAACGGTTAAATCTTCTAGAGCTAGGCCATCAAGGAAGTTTTCGTAAAGGAGGCTAGCTCCTAAATCTTGTCGAATCATCTCCAAGATGGTATAGTCATCGTAAATTTCGTAGGTGAATGTTGGGGTGATGTTTGCTTTAGCAAAAGCTGCGCGTGTTAAACTGTTTTCACCTTCATCAAGCAAAATTAACTCAGTTTTAGCCAAATCAGAAAGAGAAACTTCGCTTTGTTTTGCCAAAGGATGTTTGCTTGGTAGAACTGCATAAAGACAGTCTTGATAAAGGATTTGAGATTGCAATTGACCAACATAATCGATGTGCGTGAAACCTAAATCCACTTGCCCGGTATCTAACCATTGGTGAATGCTTGTGTAATCCCCTTGCTTGAGGACAAAATTCACTGCTGGATGTTTAGATTTAAATTCTTTAATAAATGGTAAGATAAAATTTCGGCTAGCAGAAGTAAAAATACCAATGCGTATCTCAGCTTTATTCAGGCCTTGTAATTCGTCAATTTTTTTAGTTAACTGTTTTTCACTTTGGACAATTTGTTGGAAGTAGGGATAGAGTGCTTGACCATCTTTTGTTAACTTGACGCCTTCATGACCCCGAGTTAATAAACACGTTCCAATTTCTTTTTCTAGATTTTTGATGGTTTGACTGACAGCACTTTGTGAGTAGTTTAATAGGTTGGCTGTTTTGGTAAAAGAACCCGATTCAATAACCGAGCAGAAAATAGCGTATTTTGAAATCATTGCAGCACCTCTCATAAGTAAAATTTATGTTTCTATTATATACTTTAATTTTACTTATATCCAATATCAACTTATAATAAAAGCATGATATTAGGAATTGAGAGGTGAAATTTATGATAAAAAAATATGCTCAACTATTTTCAGCTACTGTGCCTCTCGCATGGGGGATGTCCTATATTTTCATGGCACTTGGTGCATCTGAAATTCCAGCCATAGAATTAGTAGCTCTCCGTTGTGGTTTGGCTTTTTTGGCTTTGATTTTGATTTTTTATCGACGTTTACAAAAAAATTTTTCTTGGAAGTTAATGACTTGTAGTGCTTTAGCAGGAGCTTTATTATTTGCAGTCTTTTATTTTTTAGTTGTTGGTGTTATTGATACCTCGGCTTCAACAGCAGGTTTTTTGGCTTCCACTACAGTGGTTATTGTCCCTATTTTCCAAGCTATCATGACTCGAAAACTGCCAAATGTAAAGACAATAGTAGCGATTCTTATTGTTTTACTTGGCCTTTATCTCTTAACTGGTGCTGATTTATCGCAATTAAATTTTGGTGCTGCGATGTGTTTGTTATCTGCAGCTTTATATGCTTTATACATTATTCTTTCTAAAACCTTTGTTGATAAAGTAGATGCGATGAGTTTAGGAATTTGGCAATTAGGTTTCTCTAGTTTATATGCTTTAATAGGAACATTTTCACTTGAAACGCCTGTTTTACCTCATTCAAGCACAGTTTGGTTTTCTGTTTTAGGACTAGCTTTGCTATGCTCAGCTTATGGTTGGGTGATGCAAACAACTGTTCAATCTTATGTTAGTGCAGAATTCACAAGTGTCATGTTTGCTCTAGAGCCTATTTTTGCAGCAGTCTTTGCCTTTCTTTTCTTTGGCGAATGGCTGAGCGGTTTAGCATTTTTAGGAACAGGCTTGATTTTTATCGGTGTTCTATTAGCCATTTATCAACCGAAAAAAAGCAGTCGATTTATTTTACTTCAGGAAAAAGTCGAATATTAAAATTTTTCATTTGACCTTTTTTGACCATTTGACTATAATAGTCTCAGGTTAATATTTAAAACAGAGGCCAGAAAAATAGTTTTGAGATGTTATACCTATTATTTTCTAGCCTAGTAAAGGAGAAAAGATATGATTCCTGTAGTTATTGAACAAACAAGCCGCGGTGAACGCTCATATGATATTTACTCACGTCTTTTGAAAGATCGTATCATCATGTTGACTGGACCAGTTGAAGACAATATGGCAAACTCTATCATTGCTCAATTGTTGTTCCTTGATGCGCAAGATAATACAAAAGATATTTACCTTTATGTTAATACTCCTGGTGGATCAGTTTCAGCTGGTCTTGCTATTGTAGATACAATGAACTTCATTAAATCAGATGTTCAAACTATTGTTATGGGTATGGCAGCATCAATGGGTACAATCATTGCTTCATCAGGTACAAAGGGTAAACGATTCATGTTACCAAATGCAGAATACATGATTCACCAACCAATGGGTGGTACTGGTGGCGGTACTCAACAAACTGATATGGCAATTGCTGCTGAACACCTTTTGAAAACACGTCAAAACTTGGAACAAATTTTGGCTGATAATTCAGGCCAAACATTGGAAAAAGTTCACGCAGATGCTGAACGTGATAACTGGATGAGCGCTCAAGAAACTCTTGAATACGGCTTTATCGATGAAATCATGGTCAACAACGAATTGAACTAATTTCTTAATAAATAAGTAGAGGCTGAGACAAAAGTGTTCAGCTTCTTTCTTTAGATGGATATTCTATACAAGACGCAGTAGTTGAGTGGGTTCCAATACGCTGATAAATCAGCTTTTACAACCCTACTCAACCTTGCGGGGGTGAGACGATGAAATCAAGTTTCTGCGAAACTACCGATTTCTGTCTCACTCCCTTTTTTGCTGTAAGCAGGGTAGGGATACATTTGATATCAAATATGGTATAATCGATTTATGTTGGCAATTGATGAACAATTATTTGAAATTGATGAAGCAATCGATGAGGTTGCTCAAGCTTTTTTAGAATTAGATTCAGTGAAATCTTATTTAGCAATTCAAAAAGCATTCTTAGCTGATACAGCTTTACAAGCGAGAATTTCTCATTTTCAGGCTTTAAAGCAATCTTACGAAGAAGTCAAAGATTATGCTGCTTTTCGTCCTGAGGTAAAAGACCTTCGTCGTCAGTTACTAGAGGAAAAAAGAGCGCTTGATTTGGATCAAACAGTTAGCTTATTAAGACAAAATGAAGTGGCTGTCCAAAAGATTCTAGCAGAGTTAACAAAAGAAATTTCATTAGTCATTTCACCAACGATTTTTGTAGATACTGGTTTGCCTTTGGCACCACATAAATCACACCATCAACATTGTAGTAAAGGGGGGAAGAGAGATGTTTGAAAAACAAGAACGTCAGGGAATTATTGTTTATTTATATTATAATCGTGATGCGAGAAAATTGAACAAGTATGGCGATGTTCTTTATCATTCTCGAAAAATGCATTATCAGCTGCTATACGTTAATAAGGAAGAAGCAGCAGATATTGTTGAGGAAATTTCAGCTTTAAAATTTGTGAAAGCAGTTTCTTTATCAGAACTTGATAATATTGATCAAGATTTTGTGGGCAATTTGTCACATTTTTGATATAATACACATTTGGGTACGAAAGAAGTGGGCGAAGAATAGTGTAAATTTTCAGATAATTCAGTATTCTTTGACTTAACTTTTTTATTAGAAAATTAAGGAGAGAATGTCTTATGCATAAAAAGATTGTGCTAACAGCGTTAACTTTTTTAACCTCAATCGCTCTAGGGGCTTGTAGTAAATCTCCAGATGTTACTGCAAATGCTACTGGTACAACAATCGGCGATACGATTAAAGTCGGTGTTAACCTTGAGTTGACTGGTACAGTTGCTGCTTATGGTAATGCAGAAAACAACGGGATTAAACTTGCTGTTCAAGAGATTAATAAAGCTGGCGGCGTTGATGGGAAAAAAATCGAACTTGTGACAAAAGATAACAAGTCAGAAAATGCGGAAGCTTCAACAGCTGCAACAAACTTGGCTATTCAAAGTCAAGTTAATGCCATGATTGGTCCTGCGACATCAGGTGCTGTTGCTGCAGCAAGTTTGAACGCACAAAAAACTGGTGTTCCTTTGTTGACACCAAGCGGAACTCAAGATGATTTAACACTTGATACTGTTGATGGTGTTAAAAAATATGTTTTCCGTACGACTTTCCAAGATAGCTTCCAAGGTCAGGTTTTAGCTCAATATGCTTACAGTAATTTGAATGCTAAAAAGGTCGTTCTTTATTACGACAATTCAAGTGACTATGCTAAAGGAATTGCTGAGGAGTTCAAGAAAAAATATCAAGGCGACATTGTTACAACAGCTACCTTTGCTTCAGGGGATAAGGATTTCCAATCAGCTTTGACGAAATTTAAAAACTTGGATTATGATGCTATTGTTATGCCTGGTTATTATACAGAAACTGGTATTATCACAAAACAAGCGCGTGATATGGGAATCAGTGTTCCAATTCTTGGACCTGATGGTTTCAATGATGATAGCTTTGCTGATTTGGCTGGTAAAGCTAATGCTAATAGTGTTTACTACGTATCTGGTTATTCAACAAAAACAGCCCTTTCAGGTAAAGCAAATGATTTTATTAAAGCTTATAAAGCAAAATACGGTTCAGAACCAAATATGTTTGCCGCACTTTCTTATGATTCAGTTTATATGATTGCAAAAGCAGCAGAAGGTGCGAAAACTTCAATTGATATTGCTAATAACCTTGCTGAATTAAAAGATTTTGATGGTGTGACTGGTAATATGACTATCGACAAGAAACACAATCCAATCAAAACAGCTTTGATGGTTATTATGAAAGATGGTGCTGAAGTTTCAGCAGATGCTGTTGAAATTAAGAAAAACTAAGCTCTTTTGTCGTTAGTTTTTTGATCATTTGACTAGAAAGTTTGGTAATTTTATGTTTTTAGAACAACTTCCCCAACAACTGGTTAATGGTATTATTCTAGGTAGTATTTATGCTCTACTTGCTTTAGGTTATACCATGGTTTATGGGATTATTAAATTAATTAACTTTGCGCATGGTGATATTTATATGTTAGGTGCTTTTATCGGATATTATGCTATTAGTACACTTCATATGAATTTCTGGCTTGCGCTTATCGTGACAATGGTTGTAATAGCCTTCATCGGAATGGTAATTGAATTCTTAGCTTATCGTCCGTTGCGTCACTCAACTCGTATTGCTGCCTTGATTACAGCTATCGGTGTGTCATTCTTCCTTGAATACGGTATGGTTTTCTTGGTCGGTGCCAATACACGTTCATTCCCGCAAGCAATTGATATTGTTAGCTACAAGCTTGGTCCTGTTACGGTAACAAATATTCAATTGTTGATTTTGGTTGTTTCTCTTGTCTTGATGGTTGCTTTGCAGTTAATTGTTAAAAAGACAAAAATGGGTAAAGCTATGCGTGCTGTTTCTGTTGATAGTGATGCAGCTGAATTGATGGGGATTAATGTTAATTCAACAATCAGTTTCACTTTCGCACTTGGTTCAGCGCTAGCTGGTGCCGCTGGTGTTTTGATTGGACTTTACTACAATTCAATCGAGCCACTTATGGGGATGACTCCTGGTATCAAAGCTTTCGTTGCTGCTGTTCTTGGTGGTATTGGTATTATTCCAGGTGCTGCGCTTGGTGGATTTGTTATTGGTATTTTAGAGACATTATCAATTTCAGTTAACCTCTCAAGCTACCGCGATGCTATTGTTTATGCTGTCTTAATCATTATTCTTTTGGTAAGACCAGCTGGTATTCTCGGTAAAAATGTGAAAGAGAAGGTGTAGAAAATGAAAAAGAATCTAAAACTTAACCTTTCTTGGCTTGCACTTATTGTAGTTCTTTTTGGAATTATAGAAGTATTAACAAAAACAAATATTTTAAACCTTTACTATATCCAAATTTTAATGGGGATTGGTATTAGTATTTTGATGGGACTTGGTACAAACTTGGTACTTGGTTTCTCAGGTCAGTTTACGCTAGGACAAGCTGGTTTCATGGCGATTGGTGCTTATGCGACAGCTATTATTACGCAACAAAATCCAACATATGGTGGCTTCTACTTCTCGATGCTAGTTGGTGTTGTGATTGCCGTTCTTGTAGCCCTTGTTTTTGGTGTACCGACTCTTCGTTTGAAAGGTGATTACCTTGCAATTGCAACACTTGGTATGGCTGAAATTATTCGTATCTTTATTGTCAATGGTGGTGAAGTGACAAACGGTGCCGCTGGTTTGACAGGGATTTTGCCATATACATCTTGGCCTGTTATCTTCATTTTTGTGGCTGGTATCACAGTTTTGATTTTGAACTTTTTGCGTTCATCAACTGGTCGTCAGGTAATTGCTGTGCGTGAAGATGAAATTGCTGCAGAAGCTATGGGAGTTAACGTAACGAAAATGAAAGTTATGATTTTCGTTATGGGGGCAATTATTTCTGCGATTGCTGGTTCACTTTACGTTGGTTACATTGGAACAGTTGTACCAAAAGATTTCACAATTATGAAATCAATTGATTATTTGATTATTGCTGTTCTTGGTGGCCTTGGATCAATTACAGGTACCATCCTTGCGGCTATTGTTTTGGGTATTTTGAATATGTTCTTACAAAATGTGTCAAACCTACGTATGATCAT
This sequence comes from Streptococcus sp. UBA4344, assembly GCF_002393675.1. Lineage (NCBI taxonomy): Bacteria > Bacillati > Bacillota > Bacilli > Lactobacillales > Streptococcaceae > Streptococcus > Streptococcus sp. UBA4344. The sequence goes on along the minus strand of NZ_DGTE01000027.1, from coordinate 54,752 downwards.
CTACTCACTTGCTTTGATTTTAGTCATGATTTTCCGTCCAGGTGGACTATTGGGGACAAAAGAATTTACCTTGTCACGATTCTTTAATAAAGGCAAAGGAGGTAATCACTAATGGCATTGCTTGATGTTAAAAATCTAACTAAAAACTTTGGTGGTTTGACAGCTGTTGGTGATGTTACCATGCATCTTGATGAAGGAGAGCTAGTTGGACTAATCGGGCCAAATGGTGCCGGTAAAACAACACTTTTCAACCTTTTAACAGGTGTTTATGAACCAAGCGAAGGTTCAGTTTCTTTAGATGGTACATTATTAAATGGTAAGAAGCCATACAAAATCGCATCACTTGGTTTATCACGTACTTTTCAAAATATTCGTCTCTTTAAGGATATGACAGTTTTGGAAAATGTACTTGTTGGTATGGCTAATCAAAATAATCCACATCTTTTGGCAAGTTTCCTTCGTTTACCGAAATTCTACAGTAGTGAAGAAAAATTGCGTCAAAAAGCAATGGATCTACTTGCAATTTTTGATCTTGATGGTGATGCGGATACTTTGGCTAAGAATCTTCCATACGGTCAACAGCGTCGTTTGGAAATTGTCCGTGCCCTTGCTACTGAACCTAAAATTCTTTTCTTAGATGAGCCAGCTGCTGGTATGAACCCACAAGAAACAGCAGAATTAACACAACTCATCCGTAAAATCAAAGAAGAATTTAATATCACTATCATGCTGATTGAACATGATATGAGTCTAGTTATGGAAGTTACTGAGCGTATTTATGTTCTTGAATATGGACGCTTAATCGCTCACGGCACTCCTGATGAAATTAAAAATAATCAACGCGTAATTGAAGCTTATCTTGGAGGTGAAGGATAATGGCAATGTTAAAAGTTGATAATTTATCAGTGCACTACGGCGTTATCCAAGCTGTAAAAGATGTTTCTTTTGAAGTTAATGAAGGTGAAGTTGTGACTCTTATTGGTGCCAATGGTGCCGGTAAAACTTCAATTCTTCGTACAATCTCAGGTTTGGTTCGACCAAGTGCTGGTAAAATTGAATTTCTTGGTCAAGAGATTCAAAAAGAACCTGCCCGTCGAATTGTTGCTAATGGTTTGTCACAAGTTCCTGAAGGACGTCACGTCTTTCCTGGCTTGACTGTCCTTGAAAACCTTGAATTGGGAGCTTTCTTGCGCAATGATCGTGAAGAAAATCAAAAGAACTTGAAGAAAGTCTTTGATCGCTTCCCACGTCTTGAAGAACGTAAAATGCAAGATGCTGCCACACTTTCAGGTGGTGAACAACAAATGCTTGCAATGGGACGTGCTTTGATGAGTCAACCTAAATTGCTCTTGCTCGATGAACCATCAATGGGTCTTGCTCCAATCTTTATCCAAGAAATTTTTGATATTATTCAAGATATTCAAAAACAAGGAACAACAGTCTTGCTAATTGAACAAAATGCTAACAAAGCGTTGGCGATTGCTGATCGTGGTTACGTTTTAGAAACAGGTAAAGTTGTTCTTTCTGGAACAGGTAAAGAATTATTAGAATCTGAAGAAGTTCGTAAAGCTTATCTTGGTGGATAAGAAAGATCTTTTATCAGTTTTTTGAGGAAGGGTAGGCAAATATGTCTACTCTTCTTTCATGACTGTTTAGTTTTTTAGGAATCGCTTGCAGTTTGTGATATAATAAATGTAAGAAAAATAAGCGGAGATTAATTATGGCAGTTAAAGATTTTATGACAAGAAAAGTTGTTTATGTATCACCCAATACAACAGTTGCTCATGCAGCTGATATGATGAGAGAACAAGGATTACGCCGCTTACCAGTTATTGAAAATGATCGATTAGTCGGCATTGTTACTGAAAGAACAATGGCAGAAGCTAGTCCATCAAAAGCGACTTCTTTGTCAATTTATGAAATGAATTATTTGTTAAATAAAACAAAAATTCGTGACATTATGATTCGTGATGTTGTCACAGTTTCACCTTATGCTAGTCTTGAGGATGCTGTCTATGCAATGATGAAAAATCATGTTGGAATTTTGCCAGTTGTTGAATCTGGACAGGTGTATGGCGTGATTACTGAAAAAGATGTTTTTAAAGCATTCTTGGAAGTATCAGGATATGGTGAAGAAGGAGTTCGTGTTATTATTACTGCTGAAGATACAGTCGGAACTTTGGCAAAAATCGTCGACACTATTTCAGCAGATAATCTTAATATCAAACGTACAGTAGTTGCAACACGTAGATCAGGTAAAGTAGTTATTGAAATTCAAATTGATGGCAAAGCAGATGTTACCGATTTGCGTGAAAAATTAATCAATCAAGGTATTCTAGTTGATGCAATTGAGTTAACCTCAGCTAAAGTCATTGATTAAAGGAATTATGGAAGCATTGCTAAGATTAGCAGTGCTTTTTTGTACGATTTTTGATAGAATAGAAGTATAAAAAATTTTAAGGAATTTTCATGAAAAACGGTATAATCATTACATTTGAAGGTCCAGATGGCGCTGGAAAAACTACAGTTTTAGAAAAAGTTCTTCCAGTTTTGCAAGAAAAGGGCTACGATATTGTGACCACACGTGAACCAGGTGGTGTTGAAATTGCAGAACGCATTCGTGATGTTATTTTGGATGTTAAGCACGTTGCGATGGACAGTAAGACAGAGTTGTTACTTTATATGGCAGCAAGACGTCAACACTATGTAGAAAAAGTGTTGCCAGCTTTAGAGGCTGGTAAGGTGGTCTTGATTGATCGTTTTATTGATAGTTCAGTAGCTTATCAAGGCGCAGGACGTGGTCTTGATAAAGAAATTATTGCTAAGTTAAATGACTTCTCAACAGATGGTAGAAAGCCTGATTTGACGCTTTATTTTGATGTTAAATCAGAAATTGGCTTAGCCCGAATTGCTAAAAATGCTGACCGAGAAGTGAATCGTCTTGATTTGGAAAAAATAGACATGCACAAGCGTGTTAGACAAGGATATTTAGACTTAGCTCAGACAGAAGAACGTATTGTGACGATTGATGCCTCACGTGAATTGGAACAAGTTGTTGCAGAAGCGACACAAGTAATTCTTGAGAAACTAAGCTAAATAAGAGTAAAGGAATTAAAATGGATTTAGAGTGCTTGCAACCCCAACTTTTTAAAGACTTTAATCAGATTTTAAAATCAGATAGGATGAACCACGCCTATCTTTTTTCAGGGGATTTTGCCAGTTTTGATTTTGCGCTCTATCTTGCTAAAAGTCGTTTTTGTGAGAACTTGCAAGAAGGAAGACCTTGTGGCAAATGTCGTGAATGTCAATTGATTGAGGATAATGATTTTTCAGATGTAAAAATCGTCAAGCCAACAGGACAAATCATCAAAACGGATACTATCCGTGAAATGATGCGTGATTTTTCACGTTCAGGATTTGAAGGAAAATCACAGGTTTTCATCATTCAAGATTGTGAAAAGATGCATGTAAATGCTGCTAACAGTTTGTTGAAATTCATCGAAGAACCACAAAGTTCTTCTTACATGATTTTGCTTACTAGTGACGAAAGTAAAGTTCTTCCAACTATCAAGAGTCGAACACAAGTCTTTCGTTTTCCTAAAAACAAGAAACTCTTAGTAGAACAAGCTGAAAAAGCTGGCATTCTAAAAACTCAGGCTGATATCTTAGCAGAATTAGCCAAAACACTAGCTCACTTAGATGAGTTGATAGCTGATAAGAAGATTTTAGAACTACTTCAGACCAGCGAGCGTTTTATCTCGATACTATTTAAAGATAAGGCGACAGCTTATTTGGAAACGGGACATTTAGTTCAGGCTGCTCTTGAGAAGTCAGAACAGGAATTGGTTTTCCAACTCTTGCCTTTGTTTTTAGCAAAGCAATTCAATCAAAAAGAAAGTTTAGATTATTTAGAGAAAAGTTATAAGGCACAGCAGATGTGGAAGAGTAATGTGAGCTTCCAAAATGTGCTAGAATATATGGTGATTTCATGACAGAAGTATTGAGTGTAAAGTACGAAGAAACAGGCAACGTTGTCTATGTTTTGCCAAATCAAAATTATCAAGTTGGTGACTATCTCGTTATCAAAAATAAAAAAGGGTGTCGATTAGCTCAGGCAGTGACAGCTAATGAAGAAATGGATGAAGTAAAATTGCCTGCTGAGATGGACAAAGTACTTCGTAAGGCTAACGAAAAAGATTTTCAAGCTTATCAAGAAAACCTAGACTTAGCCATGAATTCTTTTGATAAGGTTAATGAGTTGATTGAAGCCAATCAGCTTAAAATGAAAGTGATTGATATTGTCTTTCCTTTAGAAAGAAGTTATGTCTTAATTACATTTTGTGCAGAAGATCGTGTGGATTTTCGTCAGCTTTTACGTGATTTGGCTGCTCACTTTAAAACACGTATTGAACTTCGTCAGATTAATAGTCGTGAAGAAGCTAAGGTGTACGGCGGTGTGGGACCTTGTGGTCGTGCGCTTTGTTGTGCCAGCTTTTTGGGTGAATTTCCACCAGTATCAATCAAAATGGTCAAAAATCAAGGCATGTCACTTAGCACGGGTAAAACAGCAGGTATCTGTGGTCGTTTAATGTGCTGTTTGAGTTTTGAAGATGAGTTCTATAAAACCTCTAAGGAGAAATTCCCTGATTTGGGAGCAGAAATTGAAACGGTTGATGGATTAGGAGTAGTTGCAGGAATTGATGTCTTTTCTGATACTGTTAAGGTGAGATTACCTGAACGACATACTCTTTTAACTTATGCTTTAGAGGAGGTCAAAGTACGTGGATAAAAAAGAATTATTTGATGCCTTTGATGGTTTTTCACAAAATTTAATGATTACCTTGGCTGAAATTGAAGCCATGAAAAAACAAGTACAATCTTTGCTAGAAGAAAATACAGCTCTTCGACTTGAGAATGATAAATTACGCACACGTCTTTCTCAACTTGAACAAGAAACTCCTGTTAAATCTTCTAAACAAGGTAAAAGATATATTGAAAGTATTTATCACGATGGTTTCCACATTTGTAATGACTATTATGGGCAACGTCGTGAAAATGACGAAGAATGTATGTTCTGTATGGAAGTCTTAGATAGGGAGTAGTTGTCTGTTATGAAAGTACAAAAAAGTTTCAAGGGGCAGACTGACTATGGAACCTTGTATCTTGTGCCAACACCGATTGGTAATCTGCAAGATATGACGTTTCGTGCAGTAGAAACGTTGAAAGCAGCAGATTTTGTCTGTGCTGAAGATACTCGAAATACAGGTCTTTTATTGAAGCATTTTGATATTACTGTTAAGCAAATTAGCTTTCATGAGCATAATGCTTATGAAAAAATTCCAGAGTTGCTAGAACTTTTGAAGTCTGGAAAAAATTTGGCTCAGGTATCAGATGCTGGAATGCCATCAATTTCAGATCCAGGACATGATTTGGTAAAAGCAGCCATTGCTGAAGATATTACTGTTGTGGCTCTTCCTGGGGCTTCAGCAGGGATTACGGCATTAATTGCTAGTGGACTTGCACCACAGCCACATATCTTTTATGGGTTCTTACCACGAAAATCAGGACAACAAAAAGACTTTTTTGAGAGTAAAAAAGCCTATCCTGAAACACAAATCTTTTATGAATCACCTTATCGCGTGTCAGATACCTTAGAGAACATGTTAGCTGTCTATGGTGACAGACAAGTTGTTTTGGTTCGTGAATTGACAAAACTTTACGAAGAATATCAACGTGGTTCTATTTCAGAACTCTTGGAGTATATTGCTGAGAATCCCTTAAAAGGTGAGTGTTTGTTAATTGTTTCTGGTCAGGATCAAGCTGTTTTAACTGAAGCTGCTGCAGAAGACTTAAATCCAGCAGAGCTTGTGTCTAGCCTAGTTGAGGCTGGTGAAAAACCAAATCAAGCCATTAAGAAGGTTGCCAAAACGTATGGCTTAAATCGTCAAGAAGTTTATAATGCTTATCATGGTATTTGATATGATTCATTGAAAAAATCAGGCTTTTTGTCTGATTTTTTAGTTTGTTTACAAGTAAATGTTAGAAAATATAACATTGATGGTTATAATAAAAAATGAGCGAAAGCTAACATCGTATGTTTTCTGTAAATGTTACTAAAAGCTTTTAAAATAAGGTTTTTGCGCGATTTAGACTAGCATATTTCTCTGACATCACTTGTTATAAAATTAAAAAATTCAGAAAATTTACCCAAAAACTCTTTACTTGTCCAAAAAATAGTGTTATATTATCTAACATAAAAATCTAACGCGATGTTAGAGATTTTGAGTTTGGTTTTAAAAATTAAAACCTTAGAAAATAAAAGGAGTTTTTGATATGGATGCAGGAAGTATTGCTTTTATGATTATCTGTGCTGGCCTAGTCTTCTTAATGACACCTGGCTTAGCCTTCTTCTACGGTGGTTTAGGAAGACGTAAGAATGTCATCAACACCATGATGATGTGTGCGATTCCTATTGCGGTTGGTTCTGTGATGTGGATGATTTGTGGTTACTCCCTTTCATTTGGTGGAAGCGGAAGTCTTATTGGTAACTTCTCTCACCTATTTTTCAATGGTGTTAGTGATTCAGCTAGTACACGAGGTCTAGCAATTCCGGATGCTTTGTTTGCTGCTTTCCAAATGATGTTCCCAATCATCACAGTTGCCATTTTAACAGGGGCAGCAGCAGGACGTATGAGATTTACACCACTAGTTATTTTCGTTGTTCTATGGCTTTTGGTAGTCTACTTCCCATTTGCTCATATGGTTTGGGACGAAGGACTTTTGGCTCAATGGGGTACAATCGACTTTGCTGGTGGTGACGTTGTCCACATCACTTCAGGGGTATCTGGTTTAGTTCTAGCTATTCTTCTTGGAAAACGTCGTGATTATGATCGTTTAGAATACCGTCCTCACAATGTTCCATTTGTTTTCTTAGGTGCTGGTCTACTATGGTTCGGTTGGTTTGGATTTAACGCAGGTTCAGCTTTAGCAGCTGATGGACTTGCTGTTCATGCCTTTGTAACAACTCATATTTCAGCAGCGGCAGCAATGCTTTCTTGGTTGCTTATTGAAAAAACATTGACTGGTAAATTCTCACTTGTAGGTGCTTCAACTGGTTTGGTTGCAGGACTTGTCGCTATCACACCTGGTGCAGGTTTTGTTTCAACTTGGAGTTCACTTCTAATTGGTCTTTTTGTAAGTCCAATTTGTTATTTCGCTATTTCAGTTCTTAAAAGTAAATTTGGTTATGATGATGCTCTTGATGCCTTTGGTTGTCACGGTGTCGGTGGTATCTTTGGTGGATTGGTAACAGGACTCTTCACTACTCCAGAGCTTGCTCTTGATAAACATAACTTTGGTTTAATTTATGGAAATGGCCACCTTTTCTTAGTAACAATTGCAGCTATCATCTTCACAATTGTTTGGTCAGCAGTTGCAACCTTTGTCATTGTTAAGGTTATTTCAATCTTTACAAGTATTCGTGTTGAAGATCGTGCAGAAGCTATTGGTCTTGATGATAGTGAACATGAAGAAACAGCCTACCCAACATTCATGGGCTTGGATTCATAAGCAATAGTGTTTGGCTTGTTGAAAATAAAAAACTGAGTTAAACTAAATACAATAGAGAAGTTTAGAAAGGGTGTACATTATGAAAAAAATCGAGGCTATTATCCGTCCAGATCGTCTAGAAGATCTGAAAGACGCCTTATCAAAGGCTGGTTTTACAAAGGGAATGACCGTCAGCCAAGTTTTAGGATATGGTAATCAACGTGGCTTTGCAGAATATGTTCGTGGTCAAAAAATTGTGCCAACATTACTTGCAAAAGTTAAAGTTGAAATTGTTACTCATGATGCTGCGGTTGACGAAGTTGTGGATATTATCCGCAAAGCCGTTCACACTGGGGAAGTTGGAGATGGGAAAATCTTCATTCTTCCCATTGAAGAAGTCATCCGAATTCGTACAGGTGAACGTGGAGGAGATGCCGTTTAGGCAATAAAGATATCTTCAAAGTAAAAATAAATGTGATGGAAAATCCGAGTTCAGTAGAATTCGGATTTTTTGGCAGAAAAAAACACCTTGCTATTCAAGGTGTTGAATCACTATTAACAAATTTTAGTGCCATGTGCTGCTTGGGCACCAGTTTTTTCAATTAGTTCTTGGTAATTATCAGCCGTAACGCCGCCACCAATCATAATTTCAATACGTCCGTTGGCATAATCTACAAGTTCTTTTAAGTGGTCGATATTTTCAAAAATATCATTAGCTACTGAAGAACCATGAGTTAGGATACGTACAAAACCAAGGTCGACAAGTTGGTCAATAGCTTCTTTTTGAACAGCAAGAGGAATTTGGTCAAATGCCATATGAAAGACTAGTGGCAAGCCTTGAGTTGATGGAAGAAGTTGTTCAATCCCTTCAACATCGATGTGGTTATCTTCAGTTAAAAGCCCAAGAACTAGGTTGTCACTTTCTAATTCTGCTGCACGAAGAATATCATCTTCCATGATTCGAAGTTCGCTATCGTTATAAACAAAGTTACCACCACGTGGACGAATCATTGTAGCGAGTGAGATTTCTTTTTCGTGAAGATAGCGTGCAGCTTCTTTGATGACACCATATGAAGGAGTTGTCCCACCAACAGCTAAATTATCACAAAGTTCAACACGTTTAACTGATGAGTCGAGTTTGTTGAGCAGTGTTGTATTTTCAGCACAAAATTCTTTGATAATCATTTTTTCTCCTTAATGTTTGTTATTTACTATTATAACATGATTGTTTATAAATATTTTGGATAAAAATCCGTAAAAATCTTTACAAAATTCAGAAAATTGTGATATAATTTATACCATTATACGGAGGTATTTTTATGACAATTTACAATTTCTCTGCAGGTCCTGCAGTGTTACCAAAACCAGTGCTTGAACAAGCACAGCGTGAAATGCTTGACTACCAAGGTAGCGGCATGAGTGTTTTAGAAATGTCCCACCGTTCCAAAGAGTTTGATAATATCATTAAAGAAGCTGAAAAATTATTGCGTGAATTGATGGCAATTCCTGATAATTACAAAGTAATGTTCCTTCAAGGTGGAGCATCTACACAATTCACTATGCTTCCTTTGAACCTAGCTAAGGGACGTAAGGCATATTATCTAGTTGGTGGATCATGGGGTAAAAAAGCTTATGCTGAAGCTGTTAAATTGTCCAAATCCGTTCCTTTTGAACCCTTGCTCCTAGCCTCGTCAGAAGATACTGTATACGATCATATTCCTACGTTTGATCCAAAAGATATTGATCCAGAAGCTGCTTATGTTCATATCACAACAAACAACACTATTGAAGGAACTTCAATCTATGACCTTCCTGACACTAATGGTGTGCCAATCGTTGCTGATATGTCTTCAAATATTTTAGCTGTTCGCTATAATGTTGAAGATTTTGCTTTGATTTATGCTGGTGCTCAAAAGAATATTGGCCCTGCTGGTGTTACAGTTGTTATTGTTCGTGAAGACTTCTTGAACGACGAACCAACGCTTTCTGCTATGCTTGATTATCGTATCCAAGCTGAAGCGGGATCACTTTACAATACACCACCAGCATACAGTATTTATATTGCAAAACTCGTCTTTGAATGGGTGAAAGCATTTGGTGGCGTTGATAAGATGGAAGCTGCTAACCGTGAAAAATCAGGTCTTTTGTATGATTTCATCGATCAATCAGATTTTTATACAAATCCTGTTAAGAATCCGGCAGAACGTTCAGTGGCTAACATTCCATTTGTGACACCAAGTAAAGAACTTGATGCTAAGTTTGTTGCTGAGGCAACACCACTTGGATTCAAAAATATTAAAGGTCACCGTTCAGTTGGTGGTATGCGTGCAAGTCTTTATAACGCATTCCCACGCCAAGGTGTGCTTGATTTGATTGAATTCATGAAAAAATTTGAAGCAGAAAATAAATAAGATTTCTGTGGATTTTGTAGGTTAGGATAATAAACGTGTTTCTTTTATAGCGATATAAGCCATTAAGTCTGAGATTTTATCCCAGACTTTTGGTGTAAAGGGGTAAATATGGTATACAGTGTTAAAACATTTAATAATATTAATCAAGTCGGTCTTAAAGAATTAGGAAATCATTTTCAAGTTGATGGGGATTTAGCAGAAAATCCTGATGCTTTTATTCTTCGTAGTCAAAATCTTCATGGGATTGAATTCCCAGAAAATCTGAAAGCTATTGCGCGTGCCGGTGCTGGAACAAATAATATTCCAATTGCTGATGCAACAGCTGCAGGGATTGTGGTCTTTAACACACCAGGAGCTAATGCTAATGCGGTTAAAGAAGCAGTACTTGCTTCAATTTTGATGTCAGCACGTGATTATATTGCTGCTAATGCTTGGGTAAATACTCTTTCAGGTGATGACGTTCCAAAACAAGTCGAAGCTGGTAAAAAACAATTTGCTGGTAGCGAAATCTCAGGTAAAACACTTGGTGTTATTGGACTTGGAGCAATCGGTGGTCGTATTGCCAACTATGCACAACGCCTTGGGATGAATGTCTTGGGCTATGACCCATATGTTTCTATTGAAACAGCTTGGAACATTTCTCACCATGTTAAACGTGTAGATGATGTCAAAGAAATTTTTGCTAACTGTGACTACATTACTGTTCACGTACCATTGACAGATGAAACTCGTAATACATTTGATAGTGAAGCTTTTGGATTGATGCAAAAGGGAACTGTCGTTATTAACTTTGCGCGTGGTGAATTGGTTGACAATGCAGCATTATTTGAAGCTATTGAAGCTGGTGTGGTTAAACGCTATATCACTGACTTCGGTACTGAAGAATTGCTCAACAAAGATAAAATCACTGTTTTCCCTCACGTGGGTGGTTCTACAGCAGAAGCTGAGTTGAACTGTGCGATTATGGCTGGTAAAACCATTCGTCAATTTATGGAAACAGGTGAAATCACTAATTCAGTTAATTTCCCTAATGTCCATCAAGCTTTGACAGCACCATATCGTATTACTCTTATTAATAAAAATGTTCCAAATATCGTGGCTAAAATTTCAACAGCGGTATCTGAACTTGGCATTAACATTGATAATATCATCAACCGTTCAAAAGGTGATTATGCTTATACCCTTCTTGATCTTGATGAAACAGATAAAGCCAAAGTTGATCACTTGGTAGCTAACTTTGAAGCGAGCGACAATATCGTACGTGTTCGTTTAATTGCTAAGAAATAATTAAGATGAGCTGAGATTAAATCTCGGCTCTTTTTGTATTTATTTGATATAATGAGGAAAATGATTTAAAGGAGATTTATCATGGAGAAAAAAGAATTAAGAGACTATCAAAAGCAGTTGAAAGAACGATTTTTCAGTATTCAGTTTGATAATAAAAAACAAAATTTAACTTTGCTAGTTGACCGTGAAACTGGGGTTGAGTATCTTGAAGTTATTGGTGGACTTGGTGATCCTTCAGGGATAACACCTTTACTTAATTCTGATGGAACTCCTAAAATCAATGAGCGTTGGAAAGATAATAGCTTATAAGAGGTAGTTAAAATGTCAGGAAAAATTAAGCGAAAGTTTTTTTCGTCACCTATTGGAGATCTTTCGTTGCTAGCTGGTGATGATGGAATTTTAGGTGTTTATTTTGAGGGGCAAAAATACTTTGAGCGTGTCTATGAAACAGAACAAATAATTGAAGAAGGTAATATCTTTTTAGATGAAATAGAAATTTGGCTGGAAGATTATTTTGCAGGAAAAAATCCTGAGCTTAGCCGTTTAACTTTAGTGCCAGAAGGTACTGCTTTTCAAAAGAAAGTTTGGGCAATTTTGGCACAAATTCCCTATGGTCAAACAATGACTTACGGAGAAATTGCTAAACAAATTAACTGTAGTTCGGCGCAAGCCGTTGGCTGTGCTGTTGGTAAAAATCCATTATCTATCATTGTTCCTTGTCACCGTGTTTTAGGTAGTCAAGGGCAGTTAACTGGTTATGCTGGAGGCATCGAGCGAAAACGTTGGCTTTTAGAGCATGAAAATGCTATTTTTAGAAAAGAGGAAGAATAATGTTTACTTTTTACGAATACCCAAAATGTAGCACATGTCGTCGTGCTAAGGCAGAATTGAAAGAATTAGGGGCTGATTTTGAAGCGATTGATATCACGCTCGATACACCAAAGGCTGATCAAATTAAGTCATGGATTGAAAATTCTTCTTTTACAATCAAAAACTTTTTCAACACTAGTGGTCAAGCTTATCGTGCACTTGGCTTGAAAGACAAAGTTGATGGCTTAACGGTTGATGAAGCTGCTGATTTACTTGCTTCTGATGGTATGTTGATTAAGCGTCCTGTTTTAGTTAAAGATGGTAAAGTCTTGCAACTTGGTCACCGTAAGTCATATGCGGAATTATTGAAAAACTAAGAAAATTTTCCTGAGTTTGCTCAGGATTTTTTTAGTTTTGCATTCCTTAAAAAATCAGAATATTTAATAGTTCTATCTTATTTCATGATATTTTTTGCTATAATAGTTCCATATCACACGATTTGAGGAGTTTTATGGTAAAGGAGTTGAGAGATGTTTAGGATAAGTAAGAAAGTTTGGCTGAGAATATCCTTGCTGATATTTTTAGTGATTGGGGCGTATTATTTTGCTTTTACAAGCCATCACCATTATCTGGGAGTTGAAGCTGATTTTAAGAATGGTAATTGGCGAGTTACAGATATTCACAATGGCGGCTTAGCCAAGGAAACAGAACTTTCTGAAGGAGATTTTCTTTTAAAAATTGATCAGCAAGAGAGCAGCAAAAACGTTTTGCTGAATAAATGGTTGATTGTTGAACAGGCAAAATCAATTCTTGTTGAACATAATCAGCAAGAAAAGCGTATTTCTTTTAAGGAAAAGAAGTCTTTTGATTCTTTATTTGTCATTTTTGAGAGCATAGCTTTGGTTTTACTGGTCTGGGCAATACTACCTTTGAAAAAAGATAAGTCGAGTAAGACGAGTAGACGCTATAGTTTGTTTTTAATTGCGACAGCCTTTTTTCTGAGCTCGTTGATTCCTTCAAGTATGGGCAATACTTTGGGACGCTTCTTTGTGGTTTCCTATATTACTTTATTGCCTTTCTTCACTGATGTTTTCTGGCGAGCAAGTGTGTTAAAAGAAGAAGCAACAAAATTATCTGTGTTTTCAAGAATTGTTATTTCATATTCACTGATAACCATGCTGATTTTTGCTTTGGTTGAGCAATTTTCTCTTCCATTGATTGTTGTTAAATACTTATCTAATGGGGTGTTTTACGTTAGCTTTTCGTTTTTACTGATTTTAGCTGCTCTTTCTTTGGTAAAGGATTACTCATCTTTTCTTTTGCAGAAGGTTAATCTTATATTATTAAACATACTTAGTTTAATTCCTTTATTCATTGGCTATATTTTTCCATTACCGTATGACCTTCCTTTCTCATGTACCATTCCTTTGTTATTTCTCCCAATAACTGGGGCTGTCAATCATTTAATCGTCAATCGCTTAACGATGACGAGAACGCCTCTGCCTTTACCTGTGGTATATATTCTGGTAGCTATTGCATCAACTTTTGTCATGGTATCTTTTGCGGTTATGATGCAATTTATGCCAGTATGGTTCGTGGCCATTTATTGTTTTTTATTTCTTCTTTGTTCCCTACCTATCATCAAAGATTTTATGGATACGGCAAAACAATTGAACTATCGCTTGGATAGGCAGACGATTTTTTCTGCTGTTGAGATGGAACGTGAGGACATTGCCATCACTATTCATGACACCATTATTCAAGAAGTTATTTACCATAAGAAACAAATAGAATCTGAAGACAACATCAATAAAGGTGAAGTCTTAAATACTTTAGACGATGTGGTTTTTGAGTTGCGTGAATTGTGTTCTAACATTTATCCTCTGATGATCAAGGAATTAGGATTAAAAAATGCAATTTTAGAACTTTTGAATAAATTCCAAAAAGAAGAACCTGTTCTGATTGAACATGAACTAGCTTTTGAGCATTTGCCTTTTGAAAGTCGTGTGAGCAATTTCATTTTGCGATCGATCAAGGAATTAATTACTAATAGTATTATGCATGGTAATGCTAAGCAAATTAAATTATCTCTTTTTGAGACCGCTGAACAGGTTGTGGTTGAAGTAGTAGATGATGGAGAATTTATTGAACGATCTGATGATCATAAAAGTCATTTTGGACTTAATGTGATTGCTGAAAAACTAGTTCTTCTTGGCGGAGAGTTACAGATTGAAAAATCACCAACGAGAGTAAGGATGCTATTGCCGAAAGGAGATAAAAATGATAAGAATAGCAGTGATTGATGACCATGAGTTGGTTTTACAAGGCATTTGCACACAGTTATCTCAAGTAGAAAAGTTTGATATTGTTGGGGCATTTACAGAGGTAGAAGAGTTAAAACTTTGTTTGCTGTGTAAGAAAGTGGATGTTTTAATCATGGATTTGATGTTAAAAGACATTCACGGGTTTGACTTGATTGAACAATTAAAGCAAATGCATATTGAATTTCCAAAGATTATTCTGATTTCAGGTTTTTATGAGCCAATCTTGCATAAGCGCGCCAATGAGCTCGGAGTTAAGGCATTTTTGCCAAAAGAAACGTCATGTACAGACTTAACAAGCACCATTATCAATGTTGCTAACGGTAATTGTGTGATTCCAGATACTTTATTGGAAGGTCAGGAAAATCATTTGTTGACAGAAGTTGAGCTAAAAATTTTGAGCTTGATTGCTGAAGAATATTCTAATGCACAAATTGCTAAGGAATTATTTATTAGCCGTCGAACGGTTGATACCCATGTGACCAACATTTGTACAAAATTAAATGTTACAGGTCGAGTCGGTGCGGTTCGAGAAGCTGTTAAATTAAAATTAGTATAATATGGAACCAAAAAGGTAAACAGATATTCGTAAATTACGGATGTCTGTTTTTTGTTGCTCTTGTATGATGGATATGTAAAGGAAAAATGGAAAAAGGAGAAGATGGATGGCAAATGTTGATGCATTGTTAGGTGATCATCGCCAAAGATATTTTGGTGATGGGCACAAGAGAACTCTATATGGTGTAACTAAGATTGATGATAATCTATTTGGTTCAATTAGTCACAGTGGTACTTGGTCAAGTAAGTCACAGCAAGAAGTACAACCGCATTTGAGTACTCTGGATGGTGTTATTTTAGCTAGCTTATTGGCTGAAAAGTATTTGGAATCTACCGGAGAAGATTCAAGTAGTTATTTCTTGACTAAATTTGAAATCAAGTCTGGTATGAAGCCAATTGAGAATTTAAATGAAATTCCCCTCATTTTAAAGAGCTCAGTTACTGAAAATGATTATGCCTTATTTAATGTCTTGATTCTAGACATGAAAGTTAGTGTGACTTTTAAAAATATTGATTCTTCAGGAAAAGTAGCTGGTGCAGGAGAAGGTTTTGAAGGATTTATTAGTAATCATTTAAAAAATATTCAACATGATATTTACGATATTAGTTTCCTAGATACGCTTGATACGGCAGATAAATGTTCAATCTTTTGTAAGGCAAATAGAGCAAATAGTCAATTAGTTGATTATAAAGGAATATCGGCTAATTTTTCTCATTGCTATTCTTTATTAGAATTGTTGATTGTATTTTCACAAATGGCTGAGATGTTAGCTTATCACGCTGATAATATTGATAGAGACTGTAGTCAGACATTGTGGATGAAAAATGTGACTGCTGAGTTAGCTCATCCGATTCCTGTCGATGAGATTGAATTATTAGGAAAAATCAGAAAAAACAAGTTAATTGATATGAAAGGCCATAATTGGAAAATTTTTGAAATGTCTGGTGCTGATACAAAAAATCGCATTTGTATTTCAAGTAAAATTGCTCATCAATTACCTGATTTAGGAGAATAACAAATGTACAAAAGGGAAATTAGACTGGTTATTTCGGGAACCTATTCAACTGGGAAAACAACAACGGCAACTGCTCTATCGATTGCAACTGGGATACCGTTGATTAATGCCTTATCAGCTCGTGAAATTCTAACCGAAATTTATCCAGGTAGGAGATTTCAAGACATGAATGCAACCGAGCTGATGACTTTGGGATTAAAGAGATTTGAAGAGAGAATACGAGAAGAAGCAATTCTATACAAAGAAAATTCTAGCTTTATTTCAGATGGTTCGGTACTTAATGAGTGGATTTACGGAACGGTACGCTTAAAAATTGGATTGAATCCAGGAGCAAAATTTATTCATAGACTTTCTAAAGCGATTTTAGGAATTCCTGGGAAAAATTTCTATCGCAAATACATGGACGCCTATGGTCAAGTCGCTAAAATGCATTCGAAAATGTGGTACACAGATGTGGTTCATTTACCGGTGGAATTTGCCATGGATCCTGATGGTCATCGACCAGTTTCTGAAAAGTATCGAACACTATCTGATATTGAAATTCAAGAAGGCTTTATGGCAATTGGGAAGAAGCCTGAGCTAGTAACTGGCAGCCAAGAGGAACGCTTGGAAAAAATTATCAAACACTACGACCTGCCAATCGTAGTTCCAATTAAGGAAGCTGTTGCTAAAGCGGAGGAAATCATTGCAAGTAACAGAGAAGCGGTGTCAAAACGCATTATTGAACAATATAAGGAACCATCATTGAAAGAAAAAGTGAAGTTTTTGACAGAATTTTAGGAGAAAAAATGATTACATTTCAAAATATTAGTAAGATTTATCAGGTTGGAGATCAAGAGGTTAAGGCTCTAGATGATGTTTCTTTTTCAATTGAGAAAGGTAAGTTTACCATCATTTTGGGTCCTTCTGGATCTGGAAAAAGTACCATGTTAAATTTACTCGGTGGTATGGATCAAGCGACAAGTGGTAATTTTATGTTTGAGGATACGGATGTGACACGTCTAAATGATAAAGAGTTATCAAAATATCGTAAAGATGTTGTTGGCTTTGTCTTCCAGTTTTATAATCTTGTGCCAAGTTTAACCGCCTTAGAAAACATCAGTATTGCTGCTCAATTGACTAAAAATGCAAAGCAGTCTGAACAGTATTTGGAAAAAGTTGGACTTAGTCATCGTAAAAATAACTTTCCTAACCAGTTATCTGGTGGTGAAATGCAGCGCGTGTCGATTGCAAGAGCTTTAGCTAAGAACCCCAAACTTCTCTTGTGTGATGAGCCAACAGGTGCGCTTGATTCGAAGACAGGACAGAAAATTATTGAACTGTTAAAAGAAACATCTGCTGATAAGGACGTTGCCGTCGTTATGGTAACGCACAATGCTGAATTTGAAAAGTATGCAGATAAGGTCATTTATTTAAAAGATGGCAAGATTGATGCTATTGTCGACAAATAAAATGAATAGATTGGAAGAATGATGAAATATCTTAATTTAAAACTCAGAAGGGATATCAGACGTCATTGGCAACAATTCTTTTCAGTGTTTTTGATGTCCTTATTAAGCGTGCTAATTTTTGTGGGGCTGCAAGGAGCTTGGCATGGTTTGGAGAAAAGCTTAGATAATTTTATTTCAAAATCTCATTTGCCAACGGTATGGCTCCAAGCAGATACCATTACCAAAAATCAAATTGAAGACATTAAAGCTTTACCTTCTGTTGATAAAGTTAATGCTAAGACCACTTTATTGACTAAAGTTGATTTTGATGATGATTCGGAAAAATATCTCAATTTAAATACCTTTAATGATTCAGCAGAAAAAATTATTACTGTTGATAAAGGGGAAAAATTTGATGATAACTCAGAAGGCATTTGGTTAGATACAAATTTTGCTAACAAAAATCATTTGAAGCTTGGTGATGAGCTGACGCTTTCTTTAGCTAATCGAACGTTTAAATTTCCGATTAAAGGCTTGGTTGAATCGGCTGATAAGATTTATTTTACGGGAAGCATTGAATATTTAGCGCCAAATTCTAAAAACTATGCTTACGGTTATGTGTCAGAAAAAGCTTTGGCAAAAGTCACTAGCAATCAAAAAGGCTATAATGCTCTTGAGATTTATGCTAAAGAAGATGATATCAGAGATAATCTTGAGGAGATTTTAGGAGAGCATCTGTTATCTTATTATAATCAGGAAACATTAACAGAGGTGTCTGAGGCGACAGGACGTGTCGGACAAATTCGAAATCTATCGTATCTGTTTTCGTTCATTTTTATTCTTCTTGCCGTTCTTGCTATGTTTACTACTATCCGACGTCTTATTGAGAGTCAAACCAAAGAAATTGCAGTCATTAAGGCTTTGGGCTACTCCAATGGACAAATCACTTGGCATTATATTTCATTTGGATTATTAGTGGGAAGTTTCGGTGCTCTAGTCGGTGCAGCAGTATCTCCTTTAATGTCGCTTTTTGTTCTTGAAACACAAAAGACTATGTTTACTTTGCCACATTGGCAAATTGCCTATTCTTGGTCTGCTTTAGCTGTTATTGTCCTTGTTATTTTTATTTGTACGTTGTCAGCTTATTTAGCTTCGCGTCAAGTCATTAAGGGATTACCAGCTATTTTCTTACGTGGAAAGACTAAGAAAGTTCATCATGTTTTTCTTGAAAAAATGCCTGCATTATGGCGTCGAATTTCTGATGAGACTAAGTGGGCAATACGTGACGCCTTCATTAACAGGGTTCGTGTTCTCATGGGGATTGTCGGAGTGGCTGGAAGTATGATGCTGCTTATTGCTGGTGTTGGTATGCCAATTTCAATGAATCATTTGGTGGATAAAGCTTATAACAATGACTTTTCATACGCTAAGCGTCTAACCGTAGCTAATTATAATCTGGCTGAAAAAACATATAAAGGTCAAGGGGTTCAAATTAGTCAAGCGCATTTCTCAAAAGATGATGGTTATAATCGTCTCTTGATTATTGTCAGCGATGGTGATTATGTCAATGCGAAAACAGCAGATGATAAATCGATTGGAAAAGGTGGCATTTATGTGACAAATCGTTTTGCTGAACTAGCAGGCGTTAAAAAAGGAGATACCTTAGAAGTAAAACCATATCAAGATGGTAAATCTTATTCATTTAAAGTGAAGGGAATTGTGACTAGTGAGACAAACCAAGGTGCTTATATCAGATCAGAAAGCTTTGAAGAAGCTGGTGGAAGATTTGCTCCACAGACAATGCTAGTTGGCCAAGAAGTCTCAAAAGCAGGTATCAAAAATGATGCTAATATTCTATCGGTCATTAATAAATCAGATCAAGAAAAGAATGCTTATGATTTTGTAAATAGTTTGATGAGTGTCTTTTTGATGATTATTGGTTTTGCTTTGTTGCTTGTCATTGTTGTCCTTTACAACTTAGGTTCTTTAAATTTTGTTGAACGTATGCGCGATTATGCTACCTTGCAAGTACTTGGTTTTTCTAAGAAAAATTTGCAATTGATTACCATGATTGAAAACTTGATGACGACTTCGATTGGTTGGTTATTGGGAATTCCAATGGGAATCTGGTTCTTAAGGAGGTATGTAGCGACATTTTCAACTATTCGTATTGAATACACAGCTTATGTGACTTGGCAAGTGCTGCTAATCGCAAGTGTCTTGGTATGGTTGACATCAGCTGTTACAACACTTATTATCAGTCATAAAATTAAAACTATTAACATGGTTGAAGCTCTAAAGGGAGTTGAATAATAAAAAAGTCATCTAAGCTTAATTGAAACTTAGATGACTTTTTTCTATAAATCAATTTCTAAAAGAATTGGTGTGTGGTCTTGGCGTGTACCGGAATCAATCATTTCAGATTTTGTAACTTTATCAGCAATGCGATTTGAAGTTAGCCAGTAGTCAATGCGCCAGCCAGTATTATTGATTTTACTTGTCTTGCTACGTTGTGCCCACCAGCTATAGACATTTGGAATGTCACCATGAATAAAGCGAAAGGTATCTGTGAAACCTTTGGCTAATAAGTTGGTGAAACCAGCGCGCTCTTCATCGGTAAATCCAGCAGAGCGGCGGTTTGAATTTGGATTAGCAAGGTCAATTTCATTGTGGGCAACATTATAATCACCGGTTGCTAAAACTGGTTTCTTTTGGTCGAGTTCTGCTAAGTAGTCAGCATATTTTTCATCCCAAAGTTGACGTTCGGCTAATCGTTTAAGACCATCGCCAGCATTTGGAGTATAGACTTGCGTGACATAGAAATTGTCAAATTCAAGGGTAATAATACGCCCTTCACAATCCATGGTATCCGGAGCACCGATTTCAGGAAATGAAATGCTTGGTGTTAGGGTATTTTTGTAGAGAAACATTGTGCCAGCATAGCCTTTTCTGGCTGGTTCAACAGATGAACGCCAAGAGACTTCGTAATCTGGGAAATACTCTTGAAGGATTTGTAAATGTTTTTTCGTAGGTCCTTTAGCTGATAATTTTGTTTCTTGGATAGCGATGATATCGGCATTTTCAGCTACCAATGTATCGATGACGTCACGTGAGAGAATGGCGCGTGCAGAATCACTAGTGAGTGCAGCGTTAAGAGAATCAATATTCCATGAAATAAGTTTCATATTCTTATCCCAAAGCCTTGGGTGAACAAAGCTTTTTTTCTTCTTTCTAAAGTTTAATCGTTAGTTTCTATTTTAGCAAAAAATGTGTCTACCTGCGATTTTTATGTTTTAAAGTGGCTTTTATTAGGGGATTTTCCAAAAAAGTGTTACAATCTATTTAGAAAAACATCTAAATACTATAATGAAGCTTGAAAGGAGTAGATATGGGATTTGCGGAAACCTTCAAAGCTTTATCTCATCCAATTCGACGAGAGATTTTGGAGTTATTAAAATCGGAACCTTTGTCAGCAGGAGATATTGCCAGTCATTTTGATCTTACAGGGGCGACGATTTCGCATCACCTTAACGTTCTAAAAAAGGCTGGATTGG
Source organism: Streptococcus sp. UBA4344 (assembly GCF_002393675.1). Classification (NCBI taxonomy): domain Bacteria; kingdom Bacillati; phylum Bacillota; class Bacilli; order Lactobacillales; family Streptococcaceae; genus Streptococcus; species Streptococcus sp. UBA4344. Next base: position 33,817 of record NZ_DGTE01000027.1, on the reverse strand, counting down.
TTATTGAAAGGCGTGAAAAGAATTTTATTTACTATGAGCTGTATACTTCTGTTTTAGAAGATATTATGACTTGGTTTGCGGATTTAAAGGAGAGATCAGGAGATGAAAATGAATAAAAAACAACTTATATTAACAAGTTTTGTGATTGTTTTGCCAGCTTTGATTGGGGCATTTTTCTGGAAAGCTTTGCCAGAGCAAATACCAACTCATTTTGGAATTGATGGGCAAGCTGATGGCTATAGTAGCAAGCTTTTTACCCTTGTTGCTTTCCCAATTTTATTTGTGCTTTTTCAAATCATCGCTTTAGCCTCACTTGAAAGGGTGTCTGTGAAAGTAACGGTTTCAGCTAAAATGAGAAAGCTCTATGCTTGGATTGTTCCAACTTTAAGTTTCATTGTTCAAGGGTCAATTTATGCGAATGCTCTTGGTATTGTGAAAAATTCACCAACTTTAGTAACTGCATTTTTAGGGATGCTCTTTATTGTGATTGGTAATTATCTTCCTAAAACAAAACGCAATTATACCATTGGTATTCGTCTTCCATGGACGCTTTCTGATGACCGTAATTGGTTTAAAACACATCGTTTGGCTGGAAAAATTTGGGTTTTAGGTGGTGTTATTGTCTTTCTGGATAGTTTTGTTAAATTTGCTCTACCTTATGTTTTGGGAATTTCTTTGGTGGTTATGATTGTATTACCGATTTTGTATTCATTTTCTCTCAGCCGAAAATTAAAATAATGATTAAGGCACTCAGTATGGGTGCTTTTGATGTATTAATGTCTTGAGCAAACTGTGTTATAATGATAATACAAAAAATAAAGGAGATATGATAATGAAAAAGACGGTATCATCTTTGCTAATGGCACTATGGTTTATCGTTATGTTGATTGGCTATTGGATTTTTTTACCACCATTAAATCTATTTAGTAGTGCTTTTTGGTTCTTTGTTTTGGGAGGTTTATTGTTGGCTTTTGGAGAAATTTTAATTCTTTCATTAGCTGGAAATGTTCAACATATAACTTTTAAAATTCCAGGTAGTCGTGTGCGCAAAGTCGTCTCTACCCCAACACCAAAATACGGTAAAACCTTGTCACTTATCGGTGCTGTCATTGTGGGGATTGTTCTATTATTAAGCGTTTCGTCTTTCTTTAACTCACGTTTGTTTAGAGCTAAAAGTTATGACAATGTGATTAAAGTAAAAGAAACTGATTTTACGTCTGATTTCCCTGAAACTAATATTTCTCATTTGGCTTTATTGGACCGTTCATCAGCTAAGAAAATTGGTGATACTTATCTTGGAACCATTGATAAAGTCTCACAATTTGGTATTTCAGATGATTATCGTCAGGTGACAATTGGTGAGCAACCTTACCGCGTCTCACCTCTAGAATACAAATCATTCTGGAAATGGTTTACCAACCATAAAGAAGGAATCGGCTATTACGTCAAGGTTAATCAGACAACAGGAAAAGCAGAATTAGTCAAGCTTGATAAAGGCATGAAATATTCTGATTCTGAATATTTCTTTAGCGATACCCTTCGCTATTTGCGTTTGAAATACCCAACGGTGATTTTTGGAGATCCATCTTTTGAAGTAGATGATAAAGGGAATCCTTACTACGTCGCAACGACTTACAAACCTAAGTTTGTGTTGAGTTCAAACGACCCAACAGGTGCTATTTTACTTAATGCAGTGACTGGTGAAACCAAACGTTATGACCTCAAAGATATCCCTGATTGGGTTGATCGTGTCTTCTCTGCTGATAATGTGATTAGTCGTGTTGATGACTATTACACTTATCAAAAAGGTTTTTGGAATACAGTCTTTAGCCAAACAGGCGTGAAAAAGACAACGGATATTTATAACTATATTTCTATTGGTTCTGACATCTATCTTTATACAGGTATTACGTCAGCGACTGC
>NZ_DGTE01000027.1:0-31763 GCF_002393675.1 Streptococcus sp. UBA4344 | reverse complement strand
ACTGAATCAGCTGCACAAGAATCAGCTGAAGGAGAAGTTCAAGAAAAACACTATGAAGCGACAGCTCCAACTTTAGTTAAATTAGATGGCAAAGCTTACTATTTAATATCTCTTAAAGATGCTGCTGGTTTGGTCAAATCTTATGCCATTGTTGATGCTGAGGATTATCAACAAGTAACGGTTGATAATGATATTGAGACCTTGATTGCTAAGTTCGCAGATTCTGATACGTCAGCTCTTTCTGGTGTTGCAAGTACTTCTGGCAAGGCAGATAAAAAAGTGAAGGAAATTACAGGTGTTGTTGATAAATTGGCTAGCCAAATGATTTCTGGCTCAACGGTTTATTACATTTCTTCATCAGGAGAGATTTATAAAGTTAAGGCAACAACTGATACCACAGACCAATTGCCTTTTCTTAGTATTGGTGATCACTTCAAAGGTGAGTTGCAAGATGATAATTTCTTAACTAAGTTTGAGATTACTAATGAAAAATAAGAGATAAAGGCTGAGATGAAATTCTCAGCTTTTTCTCGTGTGATTCATCATTTAACCTATAATCAGTTATAAATTTATGTTATAATTAGGTGTTATCAATAAGGGAGTTTCATTAGCTCCTATTTGAAAGGAAAGAAAATGACTAGTAAACAACCATTTTACATTACAACACCAATTTACTACCCATCAGGTAAGCTTCACATTGGTTCAGCTTATACAACAATCGCTTGTGACGTTTTAGCACGTTACAAACGTATGATGAACTATGATGTTTTTTATTTGACAGGGCTTGACGAACATGGTCAAAAAATCCAACAAAAAGCTGAAGAAGCAGGTATCACACCACAAGCTTACGTTGATGGTATGGCTGCTGATGTTAAAAAACTTTGGAAAATGCTTGATATCTCATATGATAAATTCATCCGTACAACTGATGATTACCACGAAAAAGTTGTTGCCGAAGTTTTTGAAAAATTGTTGGCACAAGATGATATTTATTTAGGTGAGTATTCTGGTTGGTACTCAGTTTCAGATGAAGAATTCTTTACAGAAAGCCAATTGGAAGAAGTTTTCCGTGATGAAAATGGTAAAGTCATCGGTGGTATTGCTCCTTCTGGACACGAAGTTGAATGGGTTTCTGAAGAATCTTACTTCCTACGTCTTGGAAAATACGCTGATCGCTTGGTAGAATTCTTCCACGCACACCCAGACTTCATTCAACCTGATGGTCGTATGAACGAAATCATTAAAAACTTCATCGAACCAGGTCTTGAAGATTTGGCTGTCAGCCGTACATCATTTACATGGGGTGTTAAAGTCCCTTCAAATCCTAAACACGTTGTTTACGTATGGATTGATGCTCTTCTTAACTATGCAACAGCTCTTGGTTATGGTCAAGAAGACCACGCAAACTTTGATAAATTCTGGAATGGAACAGTCTTCCACATGGTTGGTAAAGATATCCTTCGTTTCCACTCAATTTACTGGCCAATTATGTTGATGATGCTTGACATGAAATTGCCTGAACGCTTGATTGCCCACGGTTGGTTTGTCATGAAAGACGGTAAAATGTCTAAATCTAAAGGTAATGTGGTTTACCCTGAAATGTTGGTTGAACGTTTCGGTCTTGACCCACTTCGTTATTACCTCATGCGTTCACTTCCAGTTGGTTCAGACGGTACATTTACACCAGAAGATTACGTTGGACGTATTAACTATGAATTAGCCAACGACCTTGGTAACCTTCTTAACCGTACAGTTGCCATGATTAACAAATACTTCGGTGGTGACGTGCCTGCTTACGTTGAAAACGTCACAGAATTTGATGCTGATTTAGCTGCGCTTGTAGCAGAAAAAATCGCTGAATATCATAAACAAATGAACGCTGTTGACTATCCACGCGCCCTTGATGCTGTATGGAGCATTATTTCACGTACAAACAAATACATCGATGAAACAGCTCCTTGGGTGCTTGCTAAAGATGAAGCGAAACGTGATGAATTGGCAGCAGTAATGGCTCACTTGGCAGCTAGCCTTCGTGTGGTAGCTCACCTTATTCAACCATTTATGATGACAACATCAAATGCAATCATGGAACAACTTGGTCTTGGAAATAACTTCGACCTTGAAAATCTTACATTAGCTGGTTTCCCAGAAGGTGTTAAAGTTGTTGCCAAAGGAACACCAATCTTCCCACGTCTTGATATGGAAGCTGAAATTGATTACATCAAAGCTAACATGGGCGCTGGCGCAGTCGTTGCAGAAGAAAAAGAATGGGATCCAACTGAAGTAGAACTTAAAAACGAAAAGAAAGCTATCAAATTTGATGACTTTGACAAAGTTGAAATTCGTGTTGCTGAAGTCAAAGAAGTTTCTAAAGTTGAAGGTTCTGAAAAACTTCTTAAATTCCGTCTTGATGCTGGTGACGGAGAAGATCGTCAAATCCTTTCAGGAATTGCGAAATTCTATCCAAATGAACGAGAATTAGTTGGTAAAAAATTGCAAATCGTTGCAAACTTGAAACCACGTAAAATGATGGGACTTGTCAGCCAAGGTATGATTCTTTCAGCTGAACATGATGGAAACTTAACTGTCTTAACAGTTGATCCAAGCGTACCAAACGGTAGCCAAATCGGTTAATTGTTGTCAGCATAGATAATAAAAATACTCAGTATCTAAGACTAATTTAGTTTGTAGATACTGGGTATTTATGTTGCTCTTAAATGAAAGGAAAATTGAAAAGATAATGGAAATTCTGAAAATAAATCATTAATTTTCAATTAAGTTTTATTTGATATTTTTGGAGCGTAAAAAATAGAATTTTTTAGAATCGAGATTTAATAAAATGACGTTAAAAATATTATCGAGAGATGATTATCAACAAATCACACTCTCATTTAAAGAACGTTCATTCATGCAATCAGTCGAAATGGCTGATTTGCTTGAAAAGCGTGGCTTTGATATTACTTTTTTAGGTTTAGAAGCTGATGGAGCCATTCAAGTAGCAGGTGTTTTGTATAGCATGCCAATGACCGGTGGGCTTCATATGGAAATTAATTCTGGACCAGCTTCAACAGACACCGCTTATATTTCAGAGTTTTATAGAGAATTAAAGGCTTATGCCAAGGTAAATGGTGCTTTTGAACTTATCGTTAAACCTTATGATACTTATCAAAGTTTTGATAGTCACGGAAAGCCAAATGATGATGAAAGACCAGAATTAATTACTTGTCTGACTGAGCTTGGTTATCATTTTGATGGGCTTCAAACAGGTTATCCTGGTGGTGATCCCGATTGACATTATGTGAAGGACTTGACAGGACTAGCACCAGAGACTTTGAAAAAATCCTTTAGTAAAAAAGGTCGTCCGCTAGTCAATAAAACCAATTCATTTGGTATTAAAGTACGACGTTTGAAACGTGATGAGCTTCATATTTTTAAAGCCATTACCGCATCAACATCGGCTAGACGCGAATACACGGATAAACCTTTAGATTATTATGAAGCTTTTTACGATAGTTTTGGTGAGAATTGTGAGTTCATGATTGCAACACTTAATTTCCAAGATTATCTTAAAAATCTTCAGGACAGCTATGATAAGATTGCTGCTGAATTAGCTGTTTTAAATCAAAAAATCGCTGACGGCGTCAACTCAGCCAAAGTCAACAAACAAAAGGCACAATTGGATAAGCAAATTGCAACTTTTGAAGTCCGAATCAATGAAGCTAAAGAATTAATTGCAACACATGGTTCAGAAGATGTCGTGTTAGCAGGTAGCCTCTTTGTCTACACACCGCAAGAAGCTGTTTATCTTTTTAGTGGTTCATATACTGAATTTAACAAATTCTATGCTCCTGTTGCACTTCAAGAACACGTGATGACAGAAGCTTTGAAACGAGGAATTAATTTCTATACTTTCCTTGGTATTCAAGGAATTTTTGATGGTAGTGACGGTGTGTTACGTTTCAAACAAAACTTCAATGGCTACATTGTCCGCAAGATGGGAACTTTCCGCTACTATCCACGACCAATGCTGCATAAAATCATTGCAATTGCTAAGAAAATTTTAAGACGATAACCAAACGAGCCTTAGAGCTCGTTTTTTGGTATACTAGTGGTATTAATTATCAAGGAGAGAAAAATGACTTTTGAAGAAATTTTGCCTGGTTTGAAGGCTAGGAAAAAATATGTACGTACTGGTTGGGGTGGTGCTGAAAATTACGTTCAGCTTTTTGACAGCATCGAGCAAAATGGTGTGGCACTTCCAGTGACACCATACTTCCTTATCAATGTGTCAGGTGAGGGCGAAGGTTTTTCAATGTGGTCACCAACACCTTGCGATGTCCTAGCTACTGATTGGGTCGAAGTAAATGACTAAGGTACTTATCACAGGTGTCAGTTCAGGTATTGGACTTGCGCAAGCACGACTTTTTTTAGAAAATGGCTGTGCGGTATACGGCGTTGATAAATCACAAGCGCCTGAGATTCAAAATGAAAACTTTCATTTCCTACAGTTAGATTTGACGACGGATTTAGCTGCGCTCTACGATTTTGTATCTGACGTGGATATCTTGTGTAACACCGCTGGAATTCTCGACGCTTACAAACCTCTACTTGAGGTATCAGACGATGAATTAGAACGCGTGTTTCAGACTAATTTCTTTGCGACGGTTAAAATCACTCGTTATTATTTAGCTAAAATGGTTGAAAGACAATCAGGTATTATCATTAACATGTGTTCGATTGCTTCATTTATTGCAGGTGGGGGCGGAGCAGCTTACACAGCTAGTAAGCATGCACTTGCAGGTTTCACGCGTCAGCTTGCACTTGACTATGCTAAAGACAAGATTCAAGTGTTTGGTATCGCACCAGGTGCGGTTAAGACAGCCATGACAGCTAGCGATTTTGAACCAGGTGGCTTAGCTGATTGGGTAGCTCAAGAAACACCAATCGGGCGTTGGAGCAATCCTGAGGAAATCGCTGATTTGACAGGATTTTTAGCCTCAGGAAAAGCCACATCTATGCAAGGCGAAATCGTTAAAATTGATGGCGGCTGGAGTTTGAAGTAGAGGCATAAAAAGGAGGCTTCAAAATGAAGAGGAGAAAACCATAGTGGAAATTTCTGTCAAACGGATTGTAAGAAGAAGTAAGACAGAAAAGGAGAGAACCATGAACGCACAAGAACTATGGAATAAATACAAGCAAATCAATCCTTCAATTGGTGATGCTATTGATGCTTGGCAATTTGGGGCAGAAGCCGATTTATTAGCTCAATTAGTCTTAGAAGGGACAAAAACAGCTACTGCTTCGGCTTATGATTTGTATGCAGTTGACAATGATCCGCTACCTGAAGTTGGTTCCTATGATGTGGTATTAGACAGCAAAGGCCAAGCGGTTTGTATTATTCAGATTAAAAAAGTTTCTGTGGTACCATTTGATGAGGTTTCTGCAGAACACGCATTTAAAGAAGGAGAAGGCGATAAGTCACTTGCTTATTGGCGAGCTGTTCATAAAGATTTTTTCAAGCCTTATTATGACGAGTTTGGTTTAACCTTTAATGGAGAAAGTCTAATCGTTTTGGAAGAATTTGAAGTTGTTTATCCCACATTATAGTATGACAATTACTTGTTATAGTATCAGTGTATTAAGTGAAGTTATGCTAAACTTTGCTTAGAAGACCTATAGGAGGAACTCCATGAAATTAGCTATTTTGGGAACAGGAAAAATTGTTGATGAAGTGTTACCTGTTTTAAAGGAAATTAATGGTATTGACTTAGTCGCTATTTTATCGACACCACGTAGCCTTACAAAGGCCCAAGAATTAGCAGAAGTTTATGCTATTAATCAAGCAAGTAGTGATTACGATAGCATTTTGACAAATCCAGAAGTTGACACAGTTTATGTTGCTCTTCCTAATCATTTGCATTATGACTATGCTAAAAAGGCTTTGCTTGCTGGCAAGCACGTTATCTGTGAAAAGCCATTTACGTTAACATTAGCGGAATTTGAAGACTTGGCAAATATTGCAGAGCAAAAAAATCGCATTTTGCTAGAAGCAATCACCAACCAATATCTAGGAAATTTTGCTTCGATTAAGGCAAATCTTGCAAAACTAGGGGATATTAAAATTGTTGAGTGTAACTATTCTCAATATTCTTCACGCTACGATGCCTTCAAACGAGGAGAAATTGCACCAGCTTTTGACCCTAAAAAAGGTGGCGGAGCTCTTCGTGATTTGAACATCTATAACATTCACTTAGTCGTTGGTTTATTTGGCAAACCTGAGAAAGTATTTTATTTACCAAACATAGAACGTGATGTGGATACGTCAGGTGTCTTAGTTATGGATTATGGCAAGTTTAAAGCAGTTTGTATTGGTGCTAAAGATTGTAGTGCAGATATTAAATCAACCATTCAGGGAGATAAAGGCTCAATCGCTGTCTTAGGTGCGACAAATACCTTACCAGAATTAGCCCTTACCTTGAATAATCAAAATATGACAATGATTAATGAAAATTCACTTAACCACCGTATGCATGATGAATTTGTAGCTTTCCAAGCAATCATCGAACATGAAGATATGACTGCGACTAAACTAGCACTTGATCATAGCCGTTTGGTGATGGAAGTTTTGGACCAAGCTGTCAATAGCTTGTAATCTATAAAAATAAGCCTATTACTTATAATTGTGATATAATGGAGTAGCTTGTGTAAGTTGATGAAAGAGTCTATCTTTGATTAACTTGCAAATCTACTCTATTTTTTTAAGGAATTATAGTCATGTCAAATTATGCAATTATTTTAGCAGCTGGTAAAGGAACACGTATGAAGTCAGACCTTCCTAAGGTTCTTCATAAAGTTTCAGGAATTACAATGTTAGAACATGTTTTCCGTGCTGTATCAGCCTTGAATCCAGAAAAAAATGTGACAGTTATTGGTCATAAAGCCGAAATGGTTCGTGAAGTTTTAGCTGACAAATCAGAATTTGTCATGCAAACAGAACAACTTGGTACTGGTCACGCTGTCATGATGGCAGAAGATGAATTAGCTGGTCTTGAAGGTCAAACACTTGTTATTGCTGGTGATACACCACTTATTACAGGTGAAAGTTTGAAAGAATTGATTGAGTTTCACGTTAGCCACAAAAATGTTGCTACTATTTTAACAGCAACAGCTGAAAATCCATTTGGCTACGGACGTATTATCCGCAACGAAAATGGTGAAGTGCTTAAAATTGTTGAACAAAAAGATGCTTCAGAGTTTGAACGTCAAGTCAAAGAAATCAACACAGGAACTTATGTCTTTGATAACAAACGTCTTTTTGAAGCTCTTAAAAACATCAATACTAATAACGCTCAAGGTGAGTACTATTTGACTGATGTGATTTCAATTTTCCGTAATAGTGGCGAAAAAGTTGGAGCATATGTTCTTCATGATTTTGATGAAAGTCTTGGTGTTAATGATCGTGTGGCACTTTCAACTGCTGAAGATATCATGCGTCGCCGTATCAATAAAAAACACATGGTTAACGGTGTAACTTTCCAAAATCCAGCAGCAACTTACATTGATGTTGATGTTGAGATTGCTCCAGATGTTTTGATTGAAGCTAACGTTACCCTCAAAGGAAATACAAAAATCGGAGCTGGTTCTGTTTTGACAAACGGTAGCTATCTTGTTGATGCAACAGTTGGTGAAAATGTTGTGATTACAAACTCAATGATTGAAAAATCAGAAGTTAAAGATGGTGTTACAATTGGTCCATTTGCTCACGTTCGTCCAGATTCAACACTTGAAGAAAATGTTCACGTTGGTAACTTTGTTGAAGTGAAATCATCTACAGTTGGTAAAGGAACAAAAGCTGGTCACTTGACTTACATTGGAAATACAATAACTGGTCATGATGTTAACTTCGGAGCTGGTACTATCATTGCTAACTACGATGGACAACACAAGTTCAATACAACTATTGGAAATAATGTTTTTGTTGGAAGTAATTCAACAATCATTTCTCCAGTAACTTTGGGTGATAATGCTTTGACAGCAGCAGGTTCAACAATTTATCAAGATGTTGAAAAAGATGCTCTTGCTATCGGACGTGGTCGTCAAGTTAACAAAGCAGGTTACGCACTTAACAAACCACACCACCCAAACAATAAGAAAAAATAATTTTTTGTGCTAAATCAAGGCATGATGAAAAGAGGATTGGACAATTTTTAGTTCACCCTCTTTTTATATTTTTTAGAAAAATTAAGTAGATTTCATAGATATTTCATGACTTTAAGCGTATTGGAATAGCAATTCTGAATACTTTGTAGTAAAATTTAATGTGGAAATATTTTTAGGGAGATTGCTTAGTATGGATTTTGAAGAAAAAACGCTCAAGCGAACTGAGATTTTTGATGGGCATGTTATTAAAGTTGTTGTCGATGATGTTGAATTACCAAATAATCTTGGACAAGCAAAACGTGAATTGATTTTTCACCGTGGAGCGGTAGCTGTTCTAGCTGTAACTGATGATAATAAAATTATTTTGGTGAAGCAATATCGTAAGGCAATTGAAAAAGTTTCTTATGAAATCCCTGCAGGTAAACTCGAAATTGGCGAAAATGGCTCTGAAGAAGATGCCGCTGCGCGTGAATTAGAAGAGGAAACAGGATATTCTGGCGACTTAAAACAAATTCATGAGTTTTATACTGCCATTGGTTTTTGCAATGAAAAAATTAAGCTTTATCAAGCTACTCATTTGCAAAAAGTACCAAATCCACGACCACAAGATGATGATGAAGTTTTAGAGATTCTTGAATTAAGCTACCAAGAGTGTATGGATTTGGTTAAATCTGGAGCAATCGAAGATGCTAAAACAATCATAGCCCTTCAATATTATGCTCTGCATTTTGGAGGATAAAAAATGGGTAGACCACTTTTAACAGACGAAATTATCGAACGTGCTAACCGTGGTGAAATCTTTTATGATGATTATTTAGAAGATGATGAAGAAACGAAGGTTATCCGAACTGACCGTTATGATACCTTGAGTACCTATGAATCTTATGATTATGATAATCGTGATGAATCAGAGGGTGTATTGAACAGATGGAGAGACCGTAAAAAAGACGATCAGCATGTTTATAAAAGTCGTCGTATTGAAAATGCGAAGCGCAGTAAATTTCAACGAAAACTTAATCTGATTATGTTTATTGTTGTTGTTTTATTGATCGCACTCTTTTTCGCAGTATTTAATCTATAATAACTAGAAGGAGAAGCAGGAGCGGTAAATCATATGGCTCCTGTATTGTCGAGATGAGAATTGGAATTATTGCAGCAATGGAACAAGAATTAAAACTTCTTGTTGAAAATCTAGATAACAAAGCTGAGCATGATGTTTTAGGAAATACTTACTACGAAGGTGACCTAGGAAATCATCAAGTTGTTCTTGTTCAATCAGGTATTGGTAAAGTCATGTCAGCAATGTCAGTTGCTATTCTTGCAGATCACTTTGGAGTTGATGCTGTTATTAATACAGGATCAGCTGGTGCAGTAGCACATGACTTGAATATTGGCGATGTGGTGGTTGCAGACAAATTGGTTTACCATGATGTTGATGTAACAGCTTTTGGTTATGATTATGGTCAAATGGCAGGTCAACCACTTTATTTTGAATCAGATAAATCATTCGTTGATACTTTTGATCAAGTGTTAAACGAAGCAAATGTTGCTAGCAAAATTGGTTTGATTGCTACTGGTGATTCATTTATTGCTGGTCAAGATAAAATTGACGCGATTAAAGCAGCTTTCCCAGAAGTTCAAGCTGTTGAAATGGAAGGAGCAGCCATTGCTCAAGCAGCTCACAATCTGCACAAACCATTCATCGTTGTTCGTGCGATGTCTGATACAGCTGCACATGATGCCAACATTACTTTTGATGAATTCATCTTAGAAGCTGGTAAAAAATCAGCTAAGATTTTGATGGAATTTCTTGAAAAATTAGCTTAATAAAAATCCTGAGGCAACATATCTCAGGATTTTTTGTATGGATGAATTAATCGATTTTTTGAACATAAATTTGTTCAGCGATTCTTTCAGGAATCACCAAGTGTTGTGACTGGTAAGCTAAAGTGTGTGTCTTAGCATAGTCATCAACTTTGACTAAATCAACAGTATCATTGATAGTTAAGCCGTGCTCTTCAAGGTAATTTAGCAAATGAGCTTCATCGTGAGTTCGGCTGATTTGGTAAGTACCAAGTTCTTCAATTTGACTAAGTGTTTGGTTATGAACTTCAATCAACAATTCCCCTTTTTTAGGAATTGTGCCACCGTGAGGACAAAATTCAGGAAAGTTGAGCTTTTCTTCTAAGCGGTCAATGAAGATTGTAGACACAGTGTGTTCAAGTACTTCTGCTTCTTGATGGATTTCATCAGCGTTGTAATGAAGGTGATTAGCTAAGAAGACTTCAATCAAACGGTGTTTACGATAAAGTTGAGAGACTAATAATAGTCCTTTTCTAGTCAGGTAGTAGCCAACATCCTTGTCTTTAACGATAAGGCCTTCAGCAATCATTTTCTTGACCATCTCAGTAACAGCTGGTGCGGATACTTGCATCAAGGCAGCAATTCGTTTATTGGTTATCTTAGTTTTAATTTCTCCTAATTCATGAATACATTTTAGATAATCTTCTTTATTTGGTGTCATATTATCTCGCTTTCTGTCCTTCTATTATAGCAAAAATCCTTTAACCGTGAGGTGGAAAGCTTGTTATCATAGGGGTATTTTTGAAAAAAACAAGCAAAAAATCAAGGCAGGAAATCCTAGCTTGATTTTTAAGGGAATTATTTAAAGTTGTAATCTTTAACAATGTCAATAGTTTTAATAGTGATATCACTAGTTGGTTTATCATTGCTATCGGTATCTACTTTAGAGATAGCATCGACAACATTCATGCCATCAATGACTTGTCCAAAGACAGTATAATTGCCATCTAGACTTGGATTGCCCCCTTTAGTGTAGGCATCGATAATAGCTTTTGGATAATTATCACTTGATAGCTGACTAGACTGATCTGCTGGATTTTGGTTGATGAAGAATTGGCTACCATTTGTATCAGCGCCAGCATTTGCCATAGCAAGAGCACCGCGTACGTTATAAAGATAAGGTGAGATTTCATTAGCAAATCCGTTACCTGAATCGATTTTCTTATCTTTTCCTTTCCAGATAGATTCTCCACCTGTTCCATTTCCTTTAGGATCACCAGACTGAATCATAAAGTCAGAAATCACGCGGTGGAATAAGAGGCCATCAAAATAGCCTTTTTTAGCATGAGTTAAGAAATTTTCAACAGCAAGTGGGGCATATTTTGGAAAAAGTTTGATAGTGATGTCGCCCTTAGAGGTGTGCATGATGACTTCAGCTTCGTTTTGAGCAACTTCTGTTGATAATTGTGGAAAAGCTGAGCTGTCGGCTGTTAAGGCCTTTTTCAAGTTTTTTTGGTATGCTTTTGATGAAGAAGCGCTGGCGCTAGCTTGTGCGGCAGAAGAACTAGCTGCTGTTTTAGCATCGACATAGTCATTTCCGCGGATAGCACGTGTCATGCTTTCACAACCAGATAAGCTTGCTAGACAGAGTATGGTTAAACCAAGTGACCAAATTTTTTTCATGATACCTCCTCGTTGACTGATAGTGTCGTATGTAGTGACAAAGTGTCAATAAAATTATTGAAGTTATTAGCTATTTCATTTTATCATAAATCTAAGCTAATGACCTAAAAGCTTAAAAAATGCTATAATAAGGTTATGGCAAAATCAAAAAGTAGAAGAAAGGGTCGTAAAACACGGCGACCGACAAAAGCAGAAATAAAAAGACAGAAGGCACTGGAACGTTTTATTTTGGCAATTGTTATTGCGGTTATTTTTTTCTTTGCGATTGTTCGCTTGGGGATTTTTGGAATAACGGTCTATAATATTGTAAGGCTAGCGGTAGGAAGTCTAGCTTACGTGTTAATGTTTGCAGTCCTTATATATTTTATCGGATTTAAATGGTTCCATAAGCAGACTGGACTTATTGGCGGATTTGTAGTGACCATGATTGGTCTCTTGCTAGAATGGCATGCTTACCTATTCTCGTTAGCTAAGTTTCGTGACAAGGAAATCTTCTCGACAACAGCAAGTTTGATTTATAATGATTTGATTAGATTTAAAGTCACAACCTTTGCTGGTGGGGGAATGCTTGGTGCAGTTCTATACAAACCGGTAGCATTTCTTTTCTCAAACGTTGGAACGTTTTTGATTGGGGGACTTTTCATTATCCTTGGACTCTTTTTAATGAGCCCATGGGAAGTTTACGATTTAGTAGATTTCTTTAAAGAAAAATCACAAGAATGGGCTGCTAAAAATGAAATCAGAAAACAAAAACGTTTTGTTAAACGTGAAGAAAAACGCGCACTAGCAGAACAAAAACGTCAAGAAAAAGCTCAAAAAGAGGAAGAAAAACGTCTAGCTCAAATGACTGTTGATGAAGAAACAGGTGAGATTCTTGAAGGTCCGGATGATAATGAGGCTTCTTTATTTGATAATCTTCCGGCAGCTGAAGCTAATGCTGAACCAGAAATTTTAGCTTATGATCATTCATTAGATGGTTTAGAAGTACCTTCGTTTGAAGCTAGTCCTGAACCTGTAACGCCAGATATGACAGTTCCTGAGCAAGAAATGTTAGATGAAGAAGATGATAACGAGCCTTTGGAAGTTGATTTTACAGCTAAGGCAAACCTTCTTTACAAGCTTCCAACGATTGATTTGTTCGCTCCAGACAAACCTAAAAATCAGTCTAAGGAAAAAAATCTGGTTCGAAGAAATATCAAAGTTTTGGAAGATACTTTCAACAGCTTTGGAATTGATGTTAAAGTTGAGCGAGCAGAAATCGGACCATCCGTGACTAAATACGAAGTCAAACCAGCTGTCGGGGTACGAGTCAATCGTATTTCAAACTTAGCTGATGATTTGGCACTTGCTCTTGCAGCAAAAGATGTTCGTATTGAAGCACCAATTCCAGGTAAGTCTTTGGTTGGTATTGAAGTGCCAAACTCAGAGATTGCAACGGTTACTTTCCGTGAACTCTGGGAACAAGCCAATACGGATCCTAACAAGCTGTTAGAAGTACCGCTTGGTAAAGCTGTCAACGGAACGGCTCGTACCTTCGACCTTGCTCGTATGCCTCACTTACTTGTTGCTGGTTCTACGGGTTCTGGTAAATCTGTTGCGGTCAATGGTATCATTGCAAGTATCTTGATGAAAGCTCGTCCAGATCAGGTTAAATTCATGATGATTGATCCTAAGATGGTTGAGTTATCAGTTTATAATGACATTCCTCACCTTTTGATTCCAGTAGTAACCAATCCACGTAAGGCAGCAAGAGCTCTTCAAAAAGTGGTTGATGAAATGGAAAATCGTTACGAACTTTTCAGTCATTTTGGTGTGCGAAATATCGCAGGATACAATGCCAAGGTTGAAGAATTTAATGCACAGTCAGAGCAAAAACAAATTCTATTGCCACTTATCGTGGTTATCGTCGATGAACTTGCTGACTTGATGATGGTTGCTAGCAAAGAAGTGGAAGATGCGATTATTCGATTGGGACAAAAAGCGCGTGCGGCAGGGATTCACATGATTCTTGCAACGCAACGTCCATCTGTTGATGTTATTAGCGGATTGATTAAGGCTAATGTACCATCTCGTGTTGCCTTTGCAGTATCATCTGGAACGGATAGTCGTACGATTTTGGATGAAAATGGAGCTGAAAAACTTCTTGGGCGAGGAGATATGCTCTTCAAACCAATTGATGAAAATCACCCTGTTCGCCTGCAAGGTTCCTTTATCTCTGATGATGACGTGGAACGTATTGTTGGTTTCATTAAAAATCAAGCTGAAGCTGATTATGATGACAGCTTTGATCCAGGAGAAGTTTCTGAATCAGATTTGAATTCTGGTGGCGGTGGAGGTTCTCAAGAAGGTGATCCACTCTTTGAAGATGCTATGGCTTTGGTTCTTGAAACACAAAAAGCTAGTGCTTCAATGCTTCAACGTCGTTTATCTGTTGGGTTTAACCGTGCTACTCGATTGATGGATGAACTAGAAGCAGCAGGAGTCATCGGACCAGCCGAGGGAACAAAACCACGTAAAGTTTTAATGACGAACTCAAATCCAGAAGCATAATAAAAAACGTTAACCGTAAGGTTAACGTTTTTACTATGCAATTGTAAAAATTAAAATCAAGACAATGATATAAAAGATAAAGGTTAAAATAAAACCTGAGCGCCAGAAAAACTTACCAAATCGACGGTAAGAAAAGGATTGACTTCGCTTCAAAAAGACAAAAGTTATTATCAGCGATAGTAAGCACAAGCAGATTACGTAGTAAAAGAAAACACTACTATCTAAAAATTTATTTACAACTAAGGCGATTTCAAAAGCAAAGAGCGGAAATGCTAAATCTGTAAACAGAATTCCAAAGCGTTTTAAGTTGAAAAAATTAACTAAAATATAAGCAAAAATTGGTGTTAAGAAGATAAAAGAAAAGGAAAATAATTTGTACATCATCATGTCTTATATTTTATACTGAAAGCTTGAAGAAGTAAATAATTAGAAGATTATTCTTGAAAAATACTTTTGAATTTTTTAAGAGTTAGAGGAGTTTGAATGCTTAGTATTCAAAGATGAAAGTGCTTGAATTCTTAATTAAAGAGGAAAGTTGCTAAATCAAGCTTATTTTAACAAATTATTAAGATAAATTCCTTGCTTTTTCACAAAATTAATGTATAATGTTAAAGTATGCTATTGAGCATATCTGTGGGAGGTAAAAATCTTAATTACCGCCAAAACCACAACAGGAGGATTTTATAAATGGCTAAAAAAGTCGAAAAAGTTGTTAAACTTCAAATTCCTGCTGGTAAAGCTACACCAGCTCCACCGGTTGGACCAGCTCTTGGTCAAGCAGGTATCAACATCATGGGATTCACTAAAGAATTTAACGCTCGTACAGCTGACCAAGCTGGTATGATCATCCCAGTTGTTATCTCAGTATATGAAGATAAATCATTTGATTTCGTAACTAAAACACCACCAGCTTCAGTTCTTTTGAAAAAAGCTGCAGGTGTTGAAAAAGGTTCAGGAACACCTAACACAACTAAAGTTGCAACAGTTACTCGTGCACAAGTACAAGAAATTGCTGAAACTAAAATGCCAGACTTAAACGCTGCAAATGTTGAATCTGCAATGCGTATGATTGAAGGTACTGCTCGTTCTATGGGATTCACTGTTGTTGACTAATCAATAGCAACCCAATTAGTGGATTAATTGAGGTAAACACACTGTACCGTTGAGATTAGTTCACGCTAGACCCGCAAGACTTCATCGTAATTTGATGAGTGACGTGGGAGATTTTAAATCAAATCGATATGACCACATTACAAGGAGAATTTTAAATGGCTAAAAAAAGCAAACAAATGCGTGCTGCACTTGAAAAAATCGACAGCACAAAAGCTTACAGCGTAGAAGAAGCTGTAGCTCTTGCAAAAGAAACTAACTTCGCAAAATTTGATGCATCTGTAGAAGTTGCATACAAACTTAACATTGACGTTCGTAAAGCAGACCAACAAATCCGTGGTGCAATGGTATTGCCAAACGGTACTGGTAAAACACAACGTGTTCTTGTTTTTGCACGTGGTGCTAAAGCTGAAGAAGCTAAAGCTGCTGGTGCAGACTTCGTTGGTGAAGACGATCTTGTTGCTAAAATCAACGACGGTTGGCTTGACTTTGACGTAGTTATCGCTACACCAGACATGATGGCTATCGTTGGACGTCTTGGACGTGTCCTTGGACCTCGTAACCTTATGCCAAACCCTAAAACTGGTACAGTAACTATGGACGTTGCTAAAGCAGTTGAAGAATCTAAAGGTGGTAAAATCACTTACCGTGCTGATAAAGCAGGTAATGTACAAGCTATCATCGGTAAAGTATCATTTGACGCAGACAAATTGGTTGAAAACTTCAAAGCTATCCACGAAGTTATGGTTAAATCAAAACCTGCTACTGCTAAAGGTACTTACATGACTAACTTGTCAATCACTACTACACAAGGTGTAGGTATCAAAGTAGATCCAAGCTCATTCTAATTGATACATTAATGAAGAATCCGTTTCTTTGAAACGGATTTTTTTATGGGCTGTGTGATCTTTCTAATGAAATGAAAAGGGAAATGATTTATCTGTTTGAATCACATAGTTGATCTGTTTTTAATCTTTCAAAATTCAACGAATTTCGCTAGGTAAAATAGGCAATTTATGTTAAAATAATAAAGATAAAAGAAGGAGTAACTTGAAGTGGAACCTAAGTATAAACGTATTTTAATTAAATTATCTGGTGAAGCGTTAGCTGGTGAAAAAGGTGTGGGAATCGACCTTGCAACTGTTAAAACTATCGCAAAAGAAATTGCTGAAGTACATCAATCAGGCGTGCAAATTGCTTTGGTTATCGGTGGAGGAAACCTCTGGCGTGGAGAACCAGCTGCTGCAGCTGGTATGGACCGTGTTCAAGCAGACTACACTGGTATGCTTGGAACAGTAATGAATGCTCTTGTAATGGCTGACAGCCTTCAACAAAACGGTGTTGATACACGTGTTCAAACATCTATCCCAATGCAAAACGTTGCTGAACCTTATATTCGTGGTCGCGCACTTCGTCACCTTGAAAAAGGTCGCATTGTTATCTTCGGTGCAGGTATTGGTTCACCATACTTCTCAACTGATACAACAGCTGCTTTGCGTGCTGCTGAAATCGATGCCGAAGCTATCTTGATGGCTAAAAATGGCGTTGACGGTGTTTATAATGCCGATCCTAAGAAAGATGCTAACGCTGTTAAATTTGATGAATTGACTCACGGTGAAGTAATTAAACGTGGTCTTAAAATCATGGACGCAACTGCATCTACTCTTTCAATGGACAACGATATTGACTTGGTTGTCTTTAACATGAATGAAGCTGGTAATATTAAACGTGTTGTCTTTGGTGAAGCTATTGGTACAACTGTTTCAAATAAAGCTGAACACCACGATAACTAAGTTATCAGCTCTGCTATTTCCCAAAAACTAAGAAATGAGGACTTATAATACTTATGGCTAATGCTATTATCGAAAAAGCTAAAGAACGCTTTGAACAATCACACAGCTCATTAGCACGTGAATTTGCTTCAATTCGTGCTGGTCGTGCCAATGCATCACTTTTGGATCGTATCCAAGTTGAATACTATGGAGCAATGACACCACTTAACCAATTGGCTTCTATCACAGTTCCAGAAGCTCGTGTTCTTTTGATTTCACCATTTGATAAATCATCATTGAAAGATATCGAACATGCTATCAACGCTTCAGACCTTGGTATCAACCCAGCTAACGATGGTTCAGTAATTCGCTTGGTTATTCCTGCTCTTACTGAAGAAACTCGTAAAGACCTTGCTAAAGAAGTTAAAAAAGTTGGTGAAAATGCTAAAGTTGCTATCCGTAACATCCGTCGTGATGCTATGGACGAAGCTAAAAAACAAGAAAAAGCAAAAGAAATCACTGAAGACGAATTGAAAGTTCTTGAAAAAGATATTCAAAAAGTAACTGACGAAGCTGTTAAACACATTGATGCTATGACAGCAAACAAAGAAAAAGAATTGCTTGAAGTCTAATCAAAAAAGAAGGTAAGGGGGAGTGAGACAGAAATCAGTTGTTTCGTAGAAACTTGATTTCGACGTCTCACCCCCTTTTGCAAAGGAAAGAATACATGAATAATTTACTTGCCACTATTATCACAGGTCTTGTGATTGATGAAAATGCAAAGGCCTATTTTGTGCAAAAAGATGGCGTGACATTTATGTTGGACAAAGTTGAAGGTGAACACAAAATTGGTGATATGGTAAAAGGTTTCGCCTACACTGATATGCACCAGAAAGCACGTTTAACAACAGCTGAAGTTGCGACAACACGTACTAGCTATGGTTGGGGTGTTGTCACTGAAGTACGTCGCGATTTAGGGGTCTTTTTAGATACAGGTCTCGCTGATAAACAGTTTGTTGTATCTCTTGATGTGTTACCTGATATGAAAGAATTGTGGCCTAAAAAAGGCGATAAACTTTATGTCCATCTTGATGTCGATAAAAAAGATCGTATCTGGGCAATTCCAGCACAACCTGAGATTTTTCAAAAAATGGCTGGCCCAGCATACAATAACATGCAAAATGAAAAATTACGTGCAATCGTATATCGTTTGAAATTATCTGGAACGTTTGTTTATTTGCCAGATAATAACATGCTTGGTTTTATTCACCCTAGTGAACGTTATGCAGAACCACGTCTTGGTGAAGAGGTGACAGCACGTGTTATTGGCTTCCGTGAGGTTGACCGTACGCTTAATTTGTCATTAAAACCACGTTCATTTGAAATGCTTGAAAATGACTCACAAATGATTTTGACTTATTTACAATCAAATGGTGGCTTTATGACATTGAACGATAAATCATCTCCAGCTGATATCAAAGCAACGTTTGGTATCTCTAAAGGGCAATTTAAAAAAGCTCTTGGTGGTTTAATGAAAGCTCGCAAAGTCAAACAAGACCAATTTGGTACAGAATTGATTGAAAACGAAGATTAATGGTAAAAAGATTGCGATTTAGTTTTTTAATTAGTCGTAGTCTTTTTCATTTCAGTTTAAAATATCCATAGAATAGATTCACTTTTTAGTTTTTGGGCTCGTGAAAAAAATATCTACTGGATATTTTTTTTGATATAATAGACTCACTATATTTTGGAGGTTATAGAATGGAACGTGCGATTTTTGCAGGTGGTTGTTTCTGGTGCATGGTGCAACCATTTGAAGAACAAGATGGTATTTTATCAGTCCGTTCTGGTTATACTGGAGGACATGTCGAAAATCCTACTTATGAGCAGGTTAAGGCACATGAAACGGGTCATACAGAAGCTGTTGAAATTATTTTTGATGAAAATAAAATCTCTTACGCTGATTTGGTTGAGATTTATTGGGCACAGACTGATCCAACAGATGCTTTTGGTCAATTTGAGGATCGTGGAGATAACTACCGTCCGGTTATTTTCTATAGTAACGAGTCTCAAAAAGAAATTGCTGAAGCTTCTAAAGCATCTTTGCAGGCTTCTGGACGATTCAAAGATCCAATTGTAACTGCTATTGAACCAGTACAACCATTTTATTTGGCAGAGGATTACCACCAAGGATTCTATAAGAAAAATCCTGAACACTATGCCCAAAGCAGTGCTATCAGACATGCATTTTTAGAGGAGAATTGGCAATGAGAAAGTCATTTTATACTTGGTTAATGACGCAGCGCAATCCCAAAAGTCATGAGCCGGTCGCAATTTTAGCTGACCTTGTTTTTGAAGATACTACGTTTCCAAAGCATACAGATGATTTTGAAACAATAAGTCGTTATCTAGAAGATGAGGCTGTTTTTGCTTTCAACCTGAGTGAATTTGATAAGATTTGGGAAGATTACCTAGCGCATTAAGATAAGCTAACTTTAAATAAAAACGAAATCACGGTAAGCCGTGATTTTTTGTTTTAAATAAGCTATAATAGGCTTATCAAACACAAAAGAAAGAGGGACTCTATTTGCAAGAGCATTCTGTTGAAATTACTTTAAATCATCCTGATGATGTGCTAGCGCTGTTTGGTTCAAATGAGCGCCATTTGAAATTGATTGAAGACAATCTTGGGGTTATTATTCATGCCCGCACAGAGCGTGTGCAGATTCTAGGAGATGACAAGGAAAGTGTCGAGTTGGCGCGTGTGACCATTCAAGCATTATTAGTTTTGGTTTCTCGTGGGATGTTAGTGAATACTTCTGACGTAGTAACGGCTCTTTCTATGGCACAAAATGGCTCTATTGACAAATTTGTTGCCCTTTATGAAGAAGAAATTATCAAGGATAATTCTGGAAAACCGATTCGTGTTAAAACCCTTGGACAAAAAGTTTATGCTGATAGTGTTAAATCACATGACGTTGTTTTTGGAATTGGTCCTGCAGGTACAGGGAAAACTTTCTTAGCAGTCACTTTAGCTGTGACAGCTTTAAAGCGTGGACAAGTTAAACGTATAATTCTAACACGTCCAGCAGTTGAAGCAGGTGAGAGTCTTGGATTTTTACCAGGTGACTTAAAAGAAAAAGTTGATCCATATCTTCGTCCTGTTTATGATGCACTTTATCAAATTTTAGGAAAAGAGCAAACCGCACGATTAATGGAACGTGATATTATTGAAATTGCACCGCTGGCTTATATGCGTGGTCGAACATTGGATGATGCCTTTGTGATTCTTGATGAAGCACAGAATACAACGATTATGCAGATGAAGATGTTTTTGACTCGTCTTGGCTTTAACTCAAAAATGATTATCAATGGTGACACAAGTCAGATTGATTTGCCTAAGAAGGTTAAATCAGGTCTCATTGATGCGACTGAAAAATTAAAACACATTAAGCAAATTGATTTTGTGCATTTTTCAGCTAGCGATGTGGTTCGACACCCTGTGGTTGCTGAAATTATCAACGCTTATGAGAAAGATGCAGAGAGAAAGCAGGGGCATCAATCATGTGAAAAAATTGTAGAATCAGCTACAGAATCAGGTTTTGCAAGCTATGAAACCATTGGACAACCTGCTGCTGATAAAGATGACAAATAATTGCAAGCTGCACTTAGGTGTGGCTTCTTTTATTTTCATATTTGCGAATGTTAGTTTAGACTGTTTTTTTGAGGTAAAATAAGGTATATTTTTTTTTCATGATATTTTCACCGAAAAAGAAAAATTATATTAAATAAGTGTACTAATGGAGGATTTTTATGGATAATCGTGAGGTACTCGATAGCTTAACTGAATTGAGTGTTCAATTAGCAAGTCAAGCAGATCAATTAAATCGTAAGTTAAACATGATAGATAAATTATCATTAAATCTAGAATCTGATTCAGAATCTGATTTTTTTATCAAACTTGGAGAAGAGGCTAAGGATTTAGCACATGATTTTCAATCTTTATTAATACACATGGATTCAAAAGTTAAGGCGTGAAGGTATTAGCCTTATCAACAAGTCAAACGGGTTGAAAAAGTGAAAAATGAGAGTAATTTCCCTTTTTGGACAGAAAATCTATAATGACTAAAAATACTAGTAAAATCTAATTTTTAGGGTAAAATAGATTATGGTAATTGTACTTGGAAGTTTCAAAATATTTTCAGAAATTATATCTGCTATATGTATTACCAACTAGGAGGAGATTTATGTGTGATCGTGATTCACTTAAGAAGTTGACTGAAATGAGTGAGATGTTAACCAGTCAAGCGCAAAGACTTGAAGGAGATCTAAAAGCTTTAGACTCAGATATTGATGCTGACATTTTAAAGAATCTTGGAAATCAGGCAAAGCACTTGGCCAGTGATTTTCAAGATTTGATAGTTCACATTGATGAAGAGATGGTAAGCCAAAAAGACAATCAAGAAAAGTAAGTTGACCTTTTTAAGGTCGCTTTTTTTGATAGGAGTTTAAGGGAGAAAAGATGCTAGAAGAACAATTAAAGAAACATAGTGAGTTAAAAACTGAGCGGTTGTTATTGAGACCGGTGACAATGGCTGATACAAAAGCTATGTTTGCTTACACATCTGATGAAGAAAATACAAAATGGGATTTTCCAGCTAATCAGACTATAGAGGAAACTCAAAAAGTGATTAAGGAAATTTATCTCAAAAGTCCTCTTGGTCGTTATGGTATAGAATTGAGAGATACATCTGAGTTTATCGGAACGATTGATCTTATGAATTGGTCAGATGGAAAACAAGCAGAAATTGGCTACATTATTAATAAAAAGTTTTGGGGACGTGGCTTTGCAACTGAAGCGAGTGCTGAGATTTTAAAACTTTGTTTTGATATTTTAGGTTTTGAAGAAATTCATGCTTTTTGTGCTGTCCAAAATCCTGCTTCAGCATGCGTGTTGGAAAAAATTGGAATGGCAGAGGTGGAACGGATTCCTAATGATAAACAATTTAATGGTCAATGGGTAAGTAGTCAGCATTTTAAAATGACAAAGGTAAACTATTTAAAATAAAAGGTTTCATGGCATTTTTGTCATTTTTTTGATTAAATTATCAAAAATTTCCCATTTTTGGTTGCGCTTCCAAAAAAATGTGCTATAATATAGACGAATATGCAACCGATTGCAATAAAAATTTGGAGGTATGCCTATAAGAAAATTATTTGATAACTATACTTTTTAGTCATGCAGGTATATGTTGTTGATTGGACAGGTTTCACGCATAATACTGCTTTATTTTTTGTTTATTTCTGAAAGCGGTTGCGTATTTTAACTTATCTTTATAGGAGATTATTTATGTCACTTCGTAATAAAGTAAATTTGAAAAAGAAAATGAAAAAAGGTTTAGGCTCTCTATTAGTTTTGACAGCAGTCAGTGCCGGTGCTTTTGCACAAGCTAATGCTGTTAAGGCTGATGAACAAGTCTCAATGAAAGAAGGAACAGTACTTCACGCATGGTGCTGGTCTTTCAATACTATTAAAGATAATATGCAAGCAATTAAGGATGCTGGTTACACTAGTGTTCAAACATCACCAATTAACCAAGTTGTTGTTGGAAATGGTGGTAATAAGAGCTTGAAAAATTGGTACTATCAATATCAACCAACATTGCATACTATTGGTAACTACCAACTAGGTACTGAAGAAGAATTTAAAGAAATGAACCGTGTGGCTGATCAATATGGTATTAAAATTATTGTTGATGCTGTTCTTAACCACACAACATCTGATTACAATCAAATCAGCCCAGAAATCAAAAAAATTCCAAATTGGACACATGGTAACAAAGAAATTAAAAACTGGAATGACCGTTATGATGTGACACAAAATGCTCTTCTAGGTTTGTATGATTTGAATACTCAAAATCCACAAATTCAACAATATCTTTTGAATTTTTTGAAAACAGCAGTTGCTGACGGTGCTGATGGTTTCCGTTATGATACTGCTAAACATATTGAGTTACCAGGCGAATATGGTAGTAATTTCTGGAATGTTATTTTGAACAATGGATCTGAATTCCAATATGGTGAAGTTCTTCAAGATAGTATTTCTCACGAAGCAGATTATTCTAAATTGATGAGCGTTACAGCTTCAAACTATGGTAATCAAATTCGTAATGATTTGAAAGATAAACGTGCAGCTGCTGGTAACTTGATGAATTATCAAGCACAAGGTGTTGATCCATCTAACCTTGTCACTTGGGTTGAATCTCATGATACTTATGCTAATGATGATCAAGTGTCAACTTGGATGAGCGATGATGATATCCGTTTAGGTTGGTCAATGATTACTGCACGTGCTAAAGGAACTCCATTGTTCTTCTCACGTCCAGTAGGTGGTGGTAATGGTACACGCTTCCCAGGTCAATCACAAATTGGTGATGCTGGTAGTGATCTTTACAAAGACCCAACCGTTAAAGCTGTTAACAAATTCCACAACGCTATGGTTGGCGAAACAGAATACATTCGCAACCCTAATGGCGATGAACAAGTGGCTATGATTGAACGTGGTAATAAAGGTGCTGTTATTGTTAACCTTGGTAATGGCGACAAACAATTGAATTCAGATACAAAATTGGCAGATGGTACTTATACAGACCAAGTTTCTGGACGTCAATTTAACGTTTCAAATGGTCATATCACTGGTAATGTGTCATCTCGCTCATCAGTTGTTTTGTATGATGCTAAACCTGATGGTACTGCACAAGTTTCAATTGATGGATACAAAGAAGGTGATAACAGTATTTCTGCTGCAACAGAAGTAACGTTGAAAGCTAAAAATGCTGAGTCTGCTACTTACAAACTTGACAATGGTCAAGAAGTAGCTTTCCAAGATGGTGATAAAATCACTGTTGGTGAAGGGCTTGAAGCGGGACAATCAACAAGTGTTACATTGACTGCAACAGGTGCTGATGGTCAAGCAACAACTAAAACGTATACTTTCACAATGAAAGATCCTAGTGCTGAAACAAATATTTACTTCCAAAATCCAGATAACTGGTCAGAAGTATATGCTTACATGTATTCAGCAAAAGATACTAAACTTCTTGGCGCATGGCCTGGAACTAAAATGACTAAAGATTCATCAGGTCGTTATACAATTTCTGTTCCAGTATCTTATGCTGAAGAAGGCGTTAAAGTGATCTTTACAAATAATCAAGGCTCACAATTCCCTCAAAAAGAAGGATTTGACTTTAAAGCTGAAGGTGTCTACTCTAAATCAGGTTTAGTTCCTGATGTTCCAGCCGGTAAAACACGCGTAACCTTTGACAACCCTGGCGGTTGGGATAATGCCAATGTTTACCTTTACTATGGTAATCCAGTACAAACACCTCTTGGTGCATGGCCTGGAACACAAATGACAAAGGATGACGCTGGTAACTTCTACCTAGATCTCCCAGAAGAATATGCTGATGCAAACGCCAAAATCATCTTCAACCAACCAGGTACAAGCAACCAATTCCCTTACAGCGTTGGATTTGACCTAGTGAAATCTGGTAACTACAATAAAGATGGATTAAAATAGTCATTTATTAACTAACTTTTTACACATTCTGACTCCTTTTCCCAGAAAGAAGTAGCTGTCCCTGGCTACTTCTTTTTTACTTCAAAACGTATTGACCAGAAACTTTCTTAGTGCCTAAAATGGCGCTGTTATCGTTAATATGGTATAATGTCAATGATATAATTAGAGTTGAAAGAAGATTAATATGTACGTTGAAATGATAGATGAAACTGGTCAAGTTTCAGAAGAAATTAAAAAACAAACTTTGGATTTGTTGCAATTTGCAGCTGAAAAGACTGGTAAAGAAAATAAAGAAATGGCTGTAACTTTTGTGACAAACGAACGTAGCCACGAATTGAATTTAGAATATCGTGATACAGATCGTCCAACAGATGTTATCAGTTTGGAGTATAAACCTGAATCAGATTTGACATTCTCAGAAGAAGATTTAGCTGAAAATCCTGAGCTCGCAGAAATGTTAGATGAATTTGACGCATATATTGGTGAGCTCTTTATTTCTGTTGATAAAGCACGCGAACAAGCAGAAGAATATGGTCATTCTTTTGAACGTGAGATGGGATTCCTAGCGGTACATGGTTTCTTACACATTAATGGATATGACCACTATACCCCTGAAGAAGAAAAAGAAATGTTTACTTTACAAGAAGATATTTTGACTGCCTATGGACTTAAGAGACAATAATTCGCCTAAAAAGTGGAAAAATCGCACCTTGGTTTCTAGTATGGAATTTGCCATTACTGGAATTATTACAGCATTCAAGGAAGAAAGAAATATGCGTAAGCACATGGTTTCAGCTATTTTAGCAACTGCAGCAGGTGCTGTCTTTCGTATATCAGCGATGGAATGGCTATTCTTATTTTTAGCTATCTTTTTGGTCATTACTTTGGAAATGATTAATTCAGCTATTGAAAATGTGGTCGACCTTGCTAGTGATTACCACTTTTCAATGCTAGCTAAAAATGCTAAAGATATGGCAGCAGGTGCCGTTTTGGTTGTTTCTGCTTACGCTATTGTGACTGGATTAATTATTTTTGTACCTAAGATTATTGCCATGATTTTAGGGAGTCGATAACACTATATTTATAGAGAAATTGAAAGGAGTAGGGACGTTTAACGTCCTTTATATCTTATGTTTAAATCAGGTTTCGTTGCGATTTTAGGTCGCCCAAACGTTGGTAAATCAACATTTTTGAATCACGTGATGGGGCAAAAAATTGCAATTATGAGTGACAAAGCTCAAACAACTCGTAATAAAATTATGGGTATCTATACAACAGATACTGAACAAATCGTCTTTATTGACACACCAGGTATTCACAAACCCAAAACAGCACTTGGTGATTTTATGGTTGAGTCAGCATACAGCACACTTCGTGAAGTTGAGACAGTTCTTTTCATGGTCCCAGCTGACGAAAAACGTGGTAAAGGTGACGACATGATTATCGAACGCTTGAAAGCAGCTAACATTCCAGTTATTTTGGTTATCAATAAAATCGATAAAGTGCACCCAGACCAACTTTTGGAACAAATCGATGACTTTCGTAGCCAAATGGATTTCAAAGAAATTGTGCCAATTTCAGCCCGTCAAGGAAATAACGTTGAAACACTTCTTAATATCTTAAAAGATAATTTGGAAGAAGGTTTCCAATATTTCCCAGAAGATCAAATCACTGACCATCCAGAACGTTTCTTGGTATCAGAAATGATTCGTGAAAAAATCTTGAAATTGACTGAACAAGAAGTGCCACACTCTGTTGCAGTTATCGTTGATTCAATGAAACGTGACCCAGAAACAGACAAAGTTCACATTCGTGCCACAATCATGGTTGAGCGTGATAGTCAAAAAGGAATTATCATTGGTAGAAAAGGTGCTATGCTTAAGAAAATTGGTAAAATGGCACGCCGTGATATTGAAATCATGCTTGGTGATAAAGTTTATCTTGAAACATGGGTTAAAGTTAAGAAAAACTGGCGTGATAAAAAACTTGATCTCGCAGACTTTGGTTACAACGAGAAAGAATATTAATTGTTTGAAAAAAGAAAAAGGAGATGGCTTTTGGCCTCTCCTATTTTAAAATAATCGGTTTTGTTATTTCGAATAACGTTTAGAAAGGAGAGGGACTAGTTCGTGTTACTTTGAACACGGACGAAAGGCTGTGTAAAATAGATAGGTCATTTCAAAAATCAGGATTTCTGATGACCTTCTAATTTTACTTTGTCTTTTAACGTCCTTTGTATCAGAAAGATGCCGGAATTGCCTGAGGTTGAGACTGTTAGATGTGGTCTTGAAAAGCTAATTGTTGGTCGGAAGATTGTTTCTGTTGATGTTCGTGTGCCTAAGATGATTAAAACGGATTTGTCTGCATTTGAGACAGAAATTTTGGGGCAGACCTTTCAGTCTATTGGAAGACGTGGAAAATATTTGTTGCTGAATCTAGATAAGCAAGTAATTATTTCTCATTTGAGAATGGAAGGAAAGTATTTGCTTTTTAAAGATGAGGTACCTGAAAATAAACACTTCCATACATTTTTTGAACTTGATGATGGGGCGACCTTGGTTTATCAAGATGTCCGTAAATTTGGAACAATGGAATTGATGAGTAAGGGGCAGGTTGATGAGTATTTTCGCCAGAGAAAGTTAGGGCCTGAGCCGACAGAAGAGGATTTTGATTTATCAGCATTTGCTAAGAAATTATCAACTTCTAAAAAGTTGATAAAACCTTATCTTTTGGAGCAGACTTTGGTTGCTGGTCTTGGAAATATTTACGTGGATGAGGTTCTCTGGGCAGCAAAAGTTCATCCTGAGCGTCAAGCTAATAGTCTTCAAGAAGATGAAGTAAAAAGACTACATGATGAAACCATTCGAATCTTACAACTCGGAATTGAAAAGGGTGGCTCAACGATTCGAACTTACCAAAATGCGTTAGGTGAAAATGGAAGCATGCAAGATTATTTGCAAGTATACGGGAAAACTGGGGAACCTTGCCCACGTTGTGCTACGCCTATTGAAAAAATTAAAGTAGGAGGTCGCGGGACACATCTATGTCCTGCTTGTCAAAAACGATGACGAAAATTATTGGAATAACAGGGGGCATTGCTTCTGGGAAGTCTACCGTTGTTGCTGAAGTTAGAAAACATGGTTATCAGGTCATTGATGCCGATCAAGTGGTTCATGAACTTCAGGCTAAGGGAGGAAAACTCTATCAAGCACTCTGTGACTGGCTTGGTAGTGACATTTTACAGGAAAATGGTGAACTCGATCGAAAGAAATTAGGTCAATTGATTTTTTCAAGTCAAGAGATGTTAACCAAATCTGCTAAGCTTCAAAATGGTATTATCCGAGATGAGCTGGCTCATCGTCGAGATGAGTTGGCTAAGACACAGGATGTTTTTTTCATGGATATTCCACTTCTCATTGAGCATGATTATATGGATTGGTTTGATGATATTTGGCTAGTTCATTTGGATGAACAAACGCAATTAGAACGTTTGGTGATGCGAAATCATTTTTCAAGAGAAGAGGCTCAAAAACGAATTGCTAGTCAAATGTCAACAGAAGCCAAAAAGCCTTATGCTGACAAATTGCTTGATAATAGCGGAGATATTGATTCCTTGAAAGACCAAATCGATGCTTTTTTAGCAGAATTATAATCTTATTTTTAGGATAAAATTTCTGAATAAAATGATTGTTTAACAAGAAAACGCTTTGCGAATCAGGATTCTCTCAATTGAATTAGAATGTGTTATAATAGCAATTGACGTTTTTTTGAAAAGAAGGTGAACAATCATAAGTAACGAAGTGAATTGGAAACAAAATTTACGAATAGCTTGGCTTGGTAACTTTTTTACTGGGGCAAGCTTTTCGCTTGTCATGCCATTTATGGCTTTATATGTGGAAGAACTTGGCGCTCCTAAAAACAAAGTTGAATGGTATGCTGGGTTGGCAGTGTCCCTATCAGCACTTGCTTCAGCATTGATTGCCCCAGTTTGGGGGCGCTTGGCAGACCGCTATGGAAGAAAACCGATGATGGTAAGAGCTAGCCTTGCAATGACTTTTACCATGGGTGGACTAGCTTTTGTTCCTAATGTTTTCTGGTTGCTAGCGCTACGCGTTTTAAATGGTCTGTTTTCAGGTTATGTTCCAAATTCAAATGCCTTAATTGCCAGTCAAGCACCTAAGAGTCGTTCTGGTTACGCGCTTGGGACGCTGGCAACAGGAGTTATTGGAGGTAGCTTAGTTGGTCCATTATTAGGTGGCGTTTTAGCTGAAATCATGGGAATTCGACAAGTTTTTCTACTAGTTGGTTTCATTTTATTAATCTGTAATTTACTAACAGTCTTTTTTATTAAGGAAGAATTTCAGCCAGTTACAAAAGCAAATGCGATGTCAACTCGAGAAGTCTTTTCTTCAATTAAGGACAAACAAATCCTTATTGGGTTATTTGTAACGAGTATGATTATCCAAATTTCTGCACAATCAATTTCCCCAATCCTAACATTGTACATTCGTAATCTCGGACAAACTGAGAATTTGATGTTTGTATCAGGTTTGATTGTGTCTGCTCTTGGGTTTTCAAGTATGTTATCGAGCTCGACTCTTGGTAAAATTGGTGATAAAATAGGTAATCATAGACTACTTTTGATAGCTCTGTTTTATAGCTTTGGTATGTATGTCTTGTCTGCCATGGCCCAAAATTCATTACAGTTGGGAATTGTTCGTTTCTTGTATGGGTTTGGTACGGGTGCCTTGATGCCAAGTGTTAATTCGCTGTTGACTAAAATCACACCTCGAGAAGGTATTTCACGTATTTTCAGCTATAATCAAATGTTTATGAATATTGGACAAGTCTTGGGGCCGTTTGTCGGTTCAGCAGTAGCGACAGGAATGGGTTACCGTTCGGTCTTCTACGTGACAAGTCTTATTGTCTTTGTAAACTTCGCATGGAGCTTTATCAATTTTAGAAAATATTTAAAAGTTAAGGAAATCGTGTGAGAGTAAAGATTAATTTAAAATGCAGTAGTTGCGGAAGTAAAAATTATTTGACAAGCAAAAATAAAGCAACTCATCCCGATAAAATTCAGGTTTTGAAATATTGTCCTAAAGAGCGAAAAGTAACCTTACATGTTGAATCTTAAGGATAATTATGATAGAATAATCAAGACCATAGTGTAGGAAAGGAATAGAACCCAGAAGGTTGATGCAGTGGATGATTTCTCGATTTTAAGCCCTTCTGACGCGTTCTTAGTGAAAAATATGTACAATGTACTACTGACAATTTTGCTGGTATTATCTGTTATTATCGTGATTGCCATCTTTTTGCAACCACAGAAAAATCCAAGTAGCAATGTATTTGATAACAGCGGTTCAGAAGCTTTATTTGAACGTACTAAAGCGCGTGGCTTCGAAGCGTTTATGCAACGTTTTACAGCAGTTCTAGTATTCTTTTGGCTAGCAATTGCTTTAGCGCTAGCAATCTTATCAAGTAAATAGATAGCAACTGACGATAAAGCTGCTTAATAGCTTACGTTGGCTGCGCATCTTGAATTTTGTACGAAAATTCATGGGCTGGTCATTCAGCTCATTTTTTATTATTAAGTAGTGAGGAGTCTGTTCAATAGCCGATTGGAATTTGAGATTCAGTGACTTTTCACAACTTCCATCAAGCTAGAAAACGAGAGGATAGAAATGAAGTAGGGCTTTTTTGTCAAATGGTCTTACTTGTAATCACAATTATGAATGAAAATATTATTGCTTATTTAAAAGAGCATGGAAAAGTAAATATTAATGAATTGGCTAGTGGATTGGATATGGCTGGTGCTGAAAAATTCCCACAGCTTATCAAAGAAATTTCACAGTTAGAAAGTAAGGGAGAGCTCCGTTTTGATGATAACGGGAATCTTGCCCTTCGTAAAAAAGAAGAGAAGAAAAAAGAAATCACTGTCACTGGTGTCTTTCGTGCTAACAAAGCTGGATTTGGTTTCTTAGCTGTCGATGAAGACGAAGATGATATGTTTGTTGGTCGTAATGATGTTGGTCATGCGGTCGATGGAGATACGGTTGAAGCGGTCATTAAAAAGCTAGCCAATCGTCTTAAAGGGACAGCTGCTGAAGTCCGTATCGTAGGAATTGTTGAACGTAGCTTAAAAACAGTTGTTGGTAAATTTATCCTAGACGATGAAAAGCCAAAATACGCTGGCTATATCAAGTCTAAAAATCAAAAAATTCAACAAAAAATCTACATTAAAAAAGAACCTGTTGTCTTAGATGGAACTGAAATTATTAAGGTTGATATTGATAAATACCCAACTCGTGGACATGATTATTTTGTCGGTCATGTGCGTGATATTGTTGGCCATCAAGGTGATGTTGGTATTGATGTTCTTGAAGTCCTTGAATCAATGGACATTAAATCAGAATTTCCAGAAGATGTTATGGCAGAAGCCAATGCTGTGCCAGATGCACCGTCTGAAAAAGATTTAATTGGCCGTGTTGATTTACGTAATGAAATTACTTTTACTATTGATGGAGCTGATGCCAAAGACTTGGATGATGCTGTTCATATCAAATTATTAGATAATGGTAATTTCGAGCTAGGGGTTCACATTGCTGATGTTTCGTACTACGTTACAGAAGGATCTGCTCTTAACCGTGAAGCAGTAGCGCGTGGGACATCTGTTTATGTAACAGACCGTGTAGTGCCAATGCTACCAGAACGTTTGTCAAATGGTATCTGTTCATTGAATCCAAATGTGGATCGTTTGACGCAATCATGTTTGATGGAAATTGACCGCAATGGTCATGTGGTTAATCACCAAATCTGTCAATCAGTCATCAATACAACGTTCCGCATGACTTATAGCGATGTCAATGACATTATCGCAGGTGATGAAGAGTTGATTGAAAAATACCAACCAATCGTTGAATCTATTCATCACATGGCTGCTCTGCATAATATTTTGGAAACAAGGCGTGTGCGTCGCGGTGCTTTGAACTTTGATACGAGTGAAGCTAAAATCATCGTCAACGACAAAGGTATGCCAGTTGATATTGTTCTTCGTGAACGTGGTATTGCAGAACGCATGATTGAATCATTCATGTTAGCAG